>JAKFEP010000094.1:0-14182 GCA_036675645.1 Methylotenera sp.
CAGCAGTGCGTGACCAGGCGCGGTAGGTAGCAGCTCATTGGCACGTTTTAGAAATGGCTCGGCCTCCGCTTTTTTACCCATGTTATACAGCGCAATGCCGCTTTGTACATGCGGTTTAAAGTAATCGGGCTGCATTTTTATGGCTTTGTCATAATAGGCCAGTGACTCCTGGTTTTTCTTTTGGCTTAATGCGATGTCGCCCAGTAGTTCTTGAAAACGCGGCTCGCGAGGTTCACCCGCAATGGCTTTTTGTGCCAAGGTGGTGGCGGTAGCGGTGTCGTTTTTCTTCAGTGCGGCAATGGCATCGTCATAGGCTTTGTAGGCTGGTTGGGTGGCTTTGAGTTTACCCACTTTTTTCGCATAAGCTTCTTTGCCTATCTCGCCGCCCGCTCCCAATTTGGCTAGAGTTACTTTGTTGGCATCTACACGTTCTTGAGAGGGCGGGTGACTAGCAAATAAACCGGTAATAAAGTCACTTTTACGGTCTTTACTCAAGCGCACAAAAGTTTCTTGCAAGGTCACCGCGGCGGCAGGATCATACCCTGCTTTTTTCATGTATAGCATGCCGTAATAGTCAGACTCGCTTTCAGCATCGCGGCCGTATTTGCTACCAATTAACTGCGCGCCCAACTGTGATGCGCCAACCGCTAAGTTGGCGTAATCGGTATTTGCCGTGCCAATGCCTACTGCAATCATTGCGCCTTGCATAAATATGCCGCGCTCCATATTTTTTGCACCATGACGTGCAGCGGCATGCACAATCTCGTGACCCATGACTGCAGCTAGTTCCGCCTCACTATTCAGCTCGTACAGCAGGCCGCGATTAAACGCAATTTTTCCACCCGGCATCGCCCAGGCATTGGGTACGGAATCGTTTATGACCACAAATTCATAAGGTAAATCGGGACGATCGGATACAGCACCTAAGCGCTTGCCGATGCCTTGCACATAGGCAGTGAGTTCAGGATCGATAATATAGTCACCGCCTTGGGATTGACGCGCAGGTGAGTAGTTATCTTTGCCAATGGCGATTTCTTTATCCTGCGAAACGAATTGGAATTCTTTTTTCTTGGTGACAGGGTTGGTGCCACAATTGCTGACACCAAGCGCTAACATCAGGACTAAAGAGTAATTGGCTACTTTTGTTAATAGAGAAGAGTATCGTTTCTGCATGTTAATCCCCTCACAATGAAAATTTATACTTTACGATTGGCGTTGTTAAACGTCTATAACGTTTAATTGTCACAAAAGCATACTTTTAATGCGCGCAATTTTGTAAAAAAGTTACCGTTTCTTTCCGCATGGTTGCTCTTTACAAATGCCGTAAATCATCAGTGAATGTTCTTGCATCACAAAGCCGCGTGATTCAGCCGCTATTTTTTGGCGTTTTTCAATTTCTTCGTCATAAAACTCTTCTACACGACCGCATTTTACACAGACAATATGGTCGTGATGAGTACCTTCGTTAAGCTCGAATACTGCTTTACCACTTTCGAAGTGGTGGCGTGATAACAGGCCCGCCTCTTCAAATTGCGTCAGCACGCGGTACACGGTTGCCAAGCCAACATCCTCACCGGTGGTGATTAATATTTTGTACACATCTTCGGCTGACAAGTGGCGCTCTTTGCTGGTTTCAAATAGCTCTAAAATTTTTAAGCGTGGCAAAGTTGCCTTCAGCCCGGCATTTTTTAAATCTTTTTGATCATGCATAATTTACTCGTTTTCACTATTAGATTCAGGTGTTAAAGTCAGGCAAAACCGCTTTTAAGGTTTTAGCCAAACTCATGACGTGTTATATTAACGCCAATTTCCTAATAAGTCTTTAACTCCATAAATACATGCGCTATTTTTTAATTTTCCTTTTGGTCTTCCTTGCGGGCTGCGGTTCGACTATTCCCACGGTAAAGCCGTTTAAAATGGATATTCAGCAGGGCAATGTCGTCACTTCTAAAATGTTACTGCAGTTGCGTCCCGGGATGACCAAGTCGCAAGTCAAATTTATTATGGGCTCACCGCTGATTGTGGATAGCTTTCATAAAAACCGTTGGGATTATTTTTATCAGCTACGACAAGCGGGTAAAATTGTCGAACAGCGCCGCGTGATTTTAGATTTTGAAAATGAATTGCTGACTAGAGTGCGGGGCGATGTCGTGCCACAAGGGACGGCAGGCGCTGCTACTGGCGATGAATCAAGTGCGGCAAAAACCATCACTGTGCCGCCAAAACCAAAGCAGGAAAAAAGTTGGTCTGATAAACTGAAGTTCTGGGAAAAAGATGAGCCAGTAAAAGAAACAGACAAGCCAGCCGTTGCACCTGAAAAATCGGATACGCCAGAAGCCAATAAACAAGCGCCTGTTGGTGATGCACCGACGAATAGCATGGATAAAGCATCCGAAGAAACGCCCAGTGCAGAGCCCAGTTCAGATGCGCCTTCCATGTTAGCGGTGCCAATTGGTGGCGCACTTGCGCCAGATGCACCTGCTACGGAAGCGCCGGCAGTAGAAGCGCCGACTAAGGAATCGCCAACAACTGAAGCGCCTGCGGCAGCGGCTCCGGTGCAAGAATCTCCTGCGGTAGAAACGCCGCCAGCTGAGGTTGTAAAGCCGGCAGAGCCAGCGGCAGTAGAAGCGCCAACACCAGCGTCGGAACCTGAACCTGCACCTATTAAAGCACCTATGCCTGCAGATACAACGGATGAACGCTTGATTTTTAGAATGGATAAAAACCTGGATTTGAATAATCTACAAGCCCCAGTAGAAGAGGCGCCAGCACCTGAAGCAGGCAGTAAAGCTGCACCAGTGGCTAAACCTAAAAAAGTAGAGCCGCCATTACCTGAAGAAGAGGCACCAGGCTACTTTGAGCGTATGTTAGAAAAGATAGGATTTTAGAAAAGATTGGTTTTTAAGTTAAAAATCTAAATTAAAAATTTAAGCAAACAACTATGACAGTAAAAATTGTAATCGCGGGCGCCAGTGGGCGCATGGGACAGACATTAATACAAGGCGTATTTGACGACGCTGACTTGCAATTGTTTGGCGCACTTGATCGCGCAGGCAGTCCCAGTATTGGCCGCGATGCAGGTGAATCAGTGGGAAAAAATACAGGTGTGTATATCAGCGATGATGCAGCCGAAACGCTACAAGGCGCTGATGTGCTGATTGATTTTACGCGGCCAGAGGCGAGCTTGGACTATTTGGAAATTTGCCAACAGTACAAAGTGAAACAGGTGATTGGTACGACAGGGTTTACGGTTGAGCAAAAGGCCAAAATTGAAGCTGCAGCAAAAAAAACGGCGATTGTGTTTGCGCCCAATATGAGCGTGGGCGTGACCTTGCTGCTGGATCTGGTTGAGCAAGCAGCTAAAGTGCTCGGCGACAGTTACGATATTGAGGTGGTTGAAATGCACCACCGGCACAAAGTTGATGCTCCTTCCGGGACGGCATTAAGACTGGGTGAAGCTGCGGCAGCTGGCTTAGGCAAGGAATTGAAAGATTGTGCAATCTACGCGCGTGAGGGTGTCACTGGAGAGCGTGAAGCGGGCAAAATTGGTTTTGCCACGTTACGCGGTGGCGATGTGGTGGGCGACCACACGGTAGTATTTGCCGGCATAGGCGAGCGGGTGGAAATCACCCACAAAGCCAGTAGTCGCGCTACGTTTGCACTCGGCGCTCTGCGTGCGGCCAAGTTTTTACAAAGCCATGCGACAGGCTTGTTTGATATGCGCGATGTCTTAAATTTAGAGTAGTTAAGTAAAAAAACATGGATCTGTTGGCGGAGCATTGAGGTTTGGCCAATAAAAAGACATTCTTTATTAGCTTGTTGACCATATTTGGCGTGGCGTTTGTGTGGTCAGCCATTAAGCCACATGATTTTTTTACTTGGCTGTTAGAAGTATTGCCAGTCATTATTGCACTGCCAATTTTGTTTTTTACGTATCAAAAATTTCCGCTTACCCGCCTGCTGTACATTTTAATACTCATCCATGCCATTATTCTGATGATTGGCGGTCACTATACTTATGCCTTGGTGCCAATCAATGAACTGCCTTTATTCAATTGGCTTAAAGACGCATTTGATTTAGATAGGAATTATTACGACCGCATTGGGCATTTTGCGCAGGGTTTTGTGCCAGCCATGATTGCGCGCGAAATTTTAATCAGAAAAAATGTCGTTAAAAATAGTGCTTGGTTATTTTTCGTGGTGTGCTGCATATGCTTAAGCATCAGTGCCTGTTATGAGTTTATCGAGTGGTGGGTAGCAGTGGCTGCTGGCGCAGCTTCGCAAGATTTTCTGGGTACGCAGGGCGATGTATGGGATACGCAGTGGGATATGCTATTGGCATTAATTGGTGCAGTTTTGGCGCAAATTTTGTTACGGGATTTGCACGACAGGCAATTGTTAAATCTACAAAGCCAGCTTGAACCTTAGGCTAAATTCCGCTATAATTCGGCAATTCTGAAACGGGAAGAGTCCAACAAGCTCCTCCCGTTTTGCACATCTGGTTTTGTCTATTAAGCCATGTGCGTCGCATCGAAAATTAAGGAGTAAACCAGTGTTACAATCTGTGCCAAAAGCAATTCCAGCAGTGTTAGTGTTAGCAGATGGAACTGTTTTTAAAGGCACAGCCATTGGCGCTTCTGGCCACACTGTTGGTGAAGTGGTATTTAACACCAGCATGACCGGTTATCAAGAAATCCTGACCGACCCATCCTACGCCGAACAGATTGTTACCCTCACTTATCCTCATATCGGTAATTATGGTACTAATGCGGAGGATGTTGAATCTGGCAAAGTTTATGCAGCTGGCTTAATCATTCGCGATTTCCCGTTACTTGAAAGCAATTTCCGCAGCACGCAGAATTTAAGTGATTACTTAAAAGCCAATAACATCGTTGCAATTGCCGATATAGACACGCGGGCACTGACGCGCCATTTGCGTGAAAAAGGCGCACAAGCAGGCTGCATTATGGCAGGCGAAGTGGACGAAAAGGCTGCATTAAGCAATGCGCTCGCTTTCCCAGGTTTGGCGGGCATGGATTTAGCCAAAGTGGTGAGTTGTAAAACTGCTTACGAGTTCGCTGAAGGAGAGTGGGCGTTGGGCAAGGGTTACACAACAGCGCCCACAGAACAATATCATGTCGTTGCCTTTGATTACGGTGTTAAGCGTAATATCCTACGTATGCTGGTAGCGCGTGGCTGCAAAGTGACTGTACTGCCGGCACATGCTAGCGCACAGCAGGCACTTGAATACAAGCCGGACGGCATTTTTCTTTCCAATGGCCCGGGCGACCCAGAGCCTTGTGATTATGCCATTAGTGCTATTAAAACGTTGGTGGAAACCGGCATCCCAACCTTTGGGATTTGTCTAGGGCACCAGTTATTGGCGCTGGCTTCTGGTGCCAAAACACTCAAGATGAAATTCGGCCACCATGGCGCTAATCACCCAGTGCAAGAGGTGGTTAGCAAACGTGTGTTCATTACTAGTCAAAACCACGGTTTTGCGGCGGATGCTGCAACCTTGCCCAGTAATGTAAAAATTACCCATGTGTCTTTATTTGATGGCAGCTTACAAGGCATTGCGCTTACTGATAAACCCGCATTTAGCTTTCAAGGCCACCCGGAAGCCAGCCCAGGACCAACCGAAATGAGTGAATTGTTTGACCAGTTTATTGAAATGATGAAGCAAAGGAAGCCGAGTTAATGGGCAAGCGTACAGACATTAAGTCCATTCTCATTATTGGCGCGGGGCCTATCGTCATCGGCCAAGCCTGCGAGTTTGATTATTCAGGTGCGCAAGCCTGTAAAGCGTTGCGCGAAGAAGGTTACCGCGTGATTTTGGTGAACTCAAACCCAGCCACCATTATGACCGACCCGGAAATGGCGGATGCGACTTACATCGAGCCTATTACATGGAAAGTGGTTGAAAAAATCATTGCCAAGGAGCGCCCCGATGCGCTGCTGCCCACGATGGGCGGTCAAACTGCACTCAATTGTGCGTTGGATTTAGATAAGCACGGTGTGCTGGCTAAATATAAGGTGGAGATGATTGGTGCTTCAAAAGAAGCTATCGACAAGGCAGAAGATCGTCAAAAGTTTAAAGAAGCCATGACCAAAATTGGTTTGGGTTCAGCGCGTTCTAGTATTGCTCACAGCATGGAAGAAGCACTGCAAGTGCAGGCCAGTATTGGCTACCCGGCGATCATTCGCCCCTCATTCACCATGGGTGGCAGTGGCGGCGGTATTGCTTATAACCGCGAAGAATTCATTACCATTTGCGAGCGCGGTTTAGATGCATCACCCACCAAAGAATTATTGATTGAAGAATCGATGCTGGGCTGGAAAGAGTATGAGATGGAAGTGGTGCGCGACAAGGCGGACAACTGCATCATCATTTGCTCAATTGAAAATCTAGACCCGATGGGCGTGCACACTGGTGACTCAATCACTGTCGCACCAGCACAGACCTTAACGGACAAAGAGTATCAAATCATGCGAAATGCCAGCTTGGCAGTGTTGCGTGAGATCGGCGTCGATACAGGCGGTTCTAACGTGCAGTTTGCCATTAACCCGGACGATGGTCGCATGATTGTGATCGAGATGAATCCGCGCGTGTCGCGTTCATCTGCTTTGGCATCAAAAGCCACTGGCTTTCCTATCGCTAAAGTCGCTGCGAAATTGGCAGTGGGCTTTACGCTGGATGAGTTGAAGAATGACATCACAGGTGGCGCAACCCCTGCCAGTTTTGAGCCTTCCATCGATTACGTAGTGACTAAAATACCAAGATTCGCCTTTGAGAAATTCCCGCAAGCCGATTCACGACTCACCACGCAAATGAAATCAGTGGGTGAAGTGATGGCGATAGGCCGTACCTTTCAAGAATCATTCCAAAAAGCTTTACGTGGGCTTGAAGTGGGCGTGGATGGCCTAGATGAAATCAGTAATGACATTGATCGTATCATCAAGGAAATGGGTGAGCCTGGCCCTGAGCGTATTTGGTACGTAGGCGATGCGTTTAGACTGGGCATGACGATTGAGCAGATATTTAATATCAGCAAAATTGACCCTTGGTTTTTGGCACAGATTAAAGATATTATTGACCGTGAGACCGCACTGAAAGGTAAGCATATCGCGGACCTGGATAAAGATGCACTGTTCCAGTTAAAACGTCGCGGCTTTAGCGATAGACGTTTGGCCACACTACTCGAAACCGACCAGCATGCGGTGCGTGCGTATCGCCAAGCACATAATATTCGCCCTGTGTATAAGCGCGTCGATACTTGCGCGGCAGAGTTCGCCACCAATACGGCGTATATGTATTCCAGCTACGAGCAAATGTGCGAAGCAGCGCCAACAGATAAGAAAAAAATCATGGTGCTGGGTGGCGGTCCAAATAGGATAGGCCAAGGTATTGAGTTTGATTATTGCTGCGTGCATGCCGCGTTTGCTATGCGTGATGACGGTTACGAAACGATTATGGTTAACTGTAATCCAGAAACGGTTTCAACCGATTACGATACTTCAGATAGGTTGTATTTTGAGCCGGTGACGTTAGAAGACGTGCTGGAAATTGTGCACATCGAAAAGCCAGTTGGTGTAATTGTGCAATATGGTGGTCAAACCCCGCTTAAATTGGCAAGAGGTTTAGAAAAAGCCGGCGTGCCCATCATTGGTACCACACCAGATGCGATTGACCGTGCTGAAGACCGTGAACGTTTCCAAAAAATGTTGCAGGATTTAGGCTTAAAACAACCACCTAACCGCACCGCACGTACGCCAGAGGCTGCATTGATTGCAGCCAATGAAATTGGTTACCCACTTGTTGTACGTCCAAGTTATGTACTAGGCGGTCGTGCCATGGAAATTGTGCATGAGCAAAGCCAATTGGAGCGCTATATGCGCGAAGCGGTGAAAGTGTCGAACGATTCACCAGTACTGTTAGACCGTTTCTTAAATGACGCACTAGAAATTGACGTGGATGCCATTTGTGATGGCGAAGACGTGTTGATTGGCGGCATTATGCAGCACGTAGAGCAGGCAGGTGTTCACTCAGGTGACTCAGCTTGCTCACTGCCACCTTATAGTTTAAGCAAAGAGTTGCAAGATGAATTGCGTGAACAAACCGTGAAAATGGCCTTGGCGCTTGGTGTTAAAGGCTTGATGAATGTGCAGTTTGCGATTCAAGGCACGACTGTTTATGTGCTAGAAGTGAATCCACGCGCGTCAAGGACTGTGCCGTTTGTGTCAAAAGCCTGTGGCTTACAGCTGGCAAAAATTGCGGCGCGTTGTATGGCGGGGCAAAGTCTAAAATCGCAAGGGGTAACAAAAGAAGTCATTCCGCCTTATTTTTCAGTCAAAGAAGCTGTGTTCCCGTTTATTAAGTTCCCAGGTGTTGATACGATACTTGGCCCTGAAATGAAATCGACAGGTGAAGTGATGGGCGTTGGCGCGACGTTTGCCGAAGCATTTGTTAAAGCGCAGCTTGGCGCATCTGAAAAATTACCTAAAGGTGGTCGCGCATTTATCAGTGTGCGAAATGAAGATCACCAAAAAGTGGTGGATATTGCGCAGGATTTGGATAAACTAGGGTTTACTCTAGTGGCCACCAAAGGTACAGCTAAGGCCTTGATTGGGCATGGCCTAACGGTGACTCCCGTGAATAAAGTGGCCGAAGGTCGTCCACATGTTGTCGACATGATTAAGAATAACGAAATCAGTTTTATCGTAAACGTGACTGAAGACAAAAAAGCAGTGGCAGACAGCTACGAAATTCGCCGCAGCGCATTGCAAAATAAAGTAACTTATTACACAACGCTGGCAGGGGCTAAGGCTGCCTGCATCGGCATGGCGCATATGCAAGAGTTACAAGTTGAGTCACTGCAAGACTTGCATAAAAAGCTGACATAAAATAAACTCATCAATAACTTATAAAAAACCACGCTCAACTGGGTGTGGTTTATTTTTTTTACTTTAAAGATTGGCAATAAAAGTATGGCATTAATACAAATCCCCGTTACCGTTAAAGGCGCAGAAATGCTCAAGCTAGAGCTACAACGCTTGCGCAGTGAAGATAGGCCCAGTGTTATTTTGGCGATTGCTGAGGCGCGTGCACAGGGCGATTTATCAGAAAATGCAGAATATGAAGCGGCTAAAGAAAAGCAAAGCTTTATTGAAGGTCGCATTGCAGAATTGGAATCAAAACTGTCTAACTTGCAAGTAATCGACCCCGCCACTTTAAACGCGGAAGGCCGTGTGGTGTTTGGTGCGACGGTTAGATTTGAAGATTTAGACTCAGGCGAAGCCAAAACCTATCAGATTGTCGGTGAAGATGAAGCGGATATTAAAGGTGGTAAGGTTTCAGTCGGCTCGCCAATCGCGCGCGCTTTAATCGGTAAATCGGAAGGCGAAATTGCCGAAGTGCAATCGCCTGGCGGCATTAAAGAGCTAGAAGTGCTCGAAGTCAGTTATATCTAAACCGTATTATTTTAAATCATGCTAATGCGCTTAAATTTAATCGTCGTTACGCTGTGGGTAGGTGCGCTGTGGATGACAGGACTGACGGCTTATGTGTTATTCGACACGCTTCAGGATAAACAATTAGCAGGCAACCTAGCGGGAAAACTATTCACTATTGTCAGTTATATTGGTGCAGTCAGTGCGTTATATTTGCTCATTCAGCGCCTGCTAGACTACGGCACCGCTAGCTTGAAGCAAGGCTTTTTTTGGGCGGTGTTTTTTATGTTGCTACTGATTTTGGCGGGCCATTTTGGTATTCAGCCCTTGTTGGCACAATTAAAAACGGATGCACTGCCGAACGGTGTCATGCAAAGCGTATTTGCCAGCCGATTTAAAACTTGGCATGGCGTGGCGAGCGTGGCTTATTTGGTGCAGTGTTTGCTCGGTTTTGTGCTTGTACTCAGGGTAAGGTAACAGTGACAATCGATGCCCTGTAGGGCATTTTATAGCTTTGGAATGTGAATTTTTGCTTTTTCTTTCACTGTTTCACTGGCGCGATAAATAACCAGCTGTTTGCCAATGTGATGCACCGCTACCGCATTAGTTTTGCCGCAAATTTCAACATAAATGGCTTTACGTGCATCGCGGTCATCGCCCGCCACCTGAATCTTAATCAATTCGTGTGCGTTTAAATTAAGCTCAATTTCCTTGATGATATTGTCGGTCAACCCGTTATTGCCTATCATGACCACTGGGCTTAAGCTGTGTGCTAAGCCACGTAAATGTGCAATTTGTTTAGTCGTTAATTTCATGTTCATCCTTGATAATAAGCCATTTTAACATGAAGCCAGCCTTGCTAATATGAAAGCGATATGAAAGCAGCATGAAAGTAAGCAAAACCAGCAAGGCATGGATGCAAGAACATCTGAATGACGAGTTCGTGAAGCGCGCGCAAAAAGAAGGCTATCGTGCACGCGCCGCTTATAAGCTGACTGAGATTGACGACAAAGACAAGCTCATCAAACCAGGCATGACCATTGTCGACCTTGGTTCTACGCCGGGTAGCTGGTGCCAGGTGGCTGTACACCGGCTCAAAGGTCAAGGTAAAGTCATTGCGCTAGATATTTTGGAGATGCAGCCGATTGCAGGCGTAGAGTTTATTCAGGGCGACTTTCGCGAAGAACCAGTGCTCGCACAGTTAGAAAGCAAATTAAATAATAAGCCAGTAGACCTTGTAATTGCAGATATGGCGCCCAATATAAGTGGCATCAGTGACGTAGACCAAGCTGGCGCCATGTATCTGACTGAATTGGCGCTTGCGTTTAGTCAGCAATGGCTGAAACCAAATGGTAATTTCTTGGTCAAGGTGTTCATTGGTGCTGGTTTTGATGACATGGTAAAGGTGATGCGACAGCAGTTTACTAAAGTGGTCACACGCAAGCCGAAAGCCTCGCGCGACCGTAGCAGTGAAGTCTATTTACTTGGCATAGGTAAAAAGTAGTTAAAAATAGATGGAAAAATAAATCTGTAATAGTAAGCTGGAATAGGTTTAGAATTAAAGTAACTTAAATTAGAGTAACTAGTAAGCAGTAAAACAATGTGTTTTATAAGGAATAGGCTTTGAACAACATCGCAAAAAGTATTGCAATTTGGTTGGTGGTGGCACTGGTGCTGATGACTGTGTTTAACCAGTTTTCTGGTCAAGGTAAAGCAGACAGCCAGGTTAAATACTCACAATTTATGCAAGAAGTAAAAGATGGCCGAATTGCCAGTGTGCAGATCGACGGTCGTGTGGTACGTGGCAAAACGCAAGAAGGCAAAGAGTTCAGCACATACGCACCAAATGATCTATGGATGGTGAACGACTTGCTCAAATACAATGTGCAAGTAGAGGCTAAGCCAGAACAGCAGCGTTCATTGCTAATGGACATTTTCATGTCATGGTTCCCGATGATTTTACTGATTGGCGTGTGGATATTCTTTATGCGTCAAATGCAGGGCGGCGGTAAGGGCGGCGGTCCATTCTCGTTCGGCAAAAGTAAAGCGCGCCAGCTAGATGAAAGTTCAAATCAAACGACTTTTGCCGATGTGGCTGGTTGTGATGAAGCCAAAGAAGAAGTCACTGAATTAGTCGACTTCTTGAAAGAGCCGACTAAATTCCAGAAATTAGGTGGTCGCATTCCACGTGGCGTTTTGCTGGTTGGCCCGCCAGGTACTGGTAAAACTTTGTTGGCACGAGCCATTGCAGGTGAAGCGAAAGTGCCATTCTTCTCTATCTCAGGTTCTGATTTCGTCGAGATGTTTGTAGGCGTGGGTGCAGCGCGCGTACGTGATATGTTTGAAACTGCTAAAAAGAACTCACCTTGCATTATCTTTATTGATGAAATTGATGCAGTAGGTCGCAGCCGAGGCGCAGGTACTGGTGGTGGCAACGATGAGCGTGAGCAAACTCTCAACCAGCTATTGGTTGAAATGGATGGTTTTGAAGCCAGCTCTGGCGTGATTATTATTGCTGCAACTAACCGTGCCGATGTATTAGATAAGGCTTTATTGCGTCCAGGTCGTTTTGACCGCCAAGTCATGGTGGGCTTGCCTGATATCAAAGGTCGCGAACAAATCTTATTGGTCCATATGCGTAAAGTGCCAATTGATCCCGATGTCAAAGCCGATATTATCGCGCGTGGTACGCCTGGTTTTAGCGGTGCAGATTTGGCCAACTTGGTGAATGAAGCAGCTTTGTTTGCCGCGCGCCGCAATAAACGCACAGTGGATATGGAAGATTTTGAGGATGCAAAAGACAAAATCTACATGGGCCCTGAACGTAAATCGATGGTGATGCGCGAAGAAGAACGCCGCAATACTGCCTATCACGAAAGTGGACATGCGGTAGTGGCTAAGTTGCTGCCTAAAGCAGACCCCGTGCATAAAGTCACGATCATGCCGCGCGGCTGGGCATTGGGTTTAACTTGGCAATTGCCAGAATTTGATCGCATCAGCAACTACAAAGACAAGATGTTGGAAGAAATCTCTATTTTGTTTGGCGGGCGTATCGCTGAAGAAATCTTTATGCATCAAATGAGTACTGGTGCATCAAACGACTTTGAACGTGCCACTAAATTGGCGCGTGATATGGTGACTAAATATGGCATGAGTGATGCACTTGGTACCATGGTGTATGCAGGTAGCGAGCAAGATTCATTTTTTGGCAACATGAGTTCTAAAACGGTATCCGAAGCGACGCAGCAAAAAGTAGATGGTGAAATTCGCCGTATCCTAGATGAGCAATATGCGATTGCACGTAAATTGCTAGAAGATAACCGTGATAAAGTAGAAGCGATGACTGCTGCATTAATGGAGTATGAAACCATTGATGCAGACCAAATCAACGATATCATGGCCAGCCTTCCAGTGCGCGCGCCTAAGCCGCGCCAGCCAAAGATTAAGCCGGGCGATACTGGTTCCTCTGGCAATAGCGCTACACCAGTGCCGCAACCAACTGCAAAAAGCTAACGGCAAAAGGCTAGTAATAAAGGTGTTAAAATAAGGGCTAATTTTTAGCCCTTATTTTTTATGTCGAGTTCGGATGTGTTAATTAGTTGTTAGGCACTATGATATTTAATTGCGGAAATTTCCAGCTGGATTTAAGCCAGCCTAAAGTGATGGGTATTGTGAATGTCACGCCAGATTCATTCTCTGATGGTGGCAAGTTTTCACAAACCAATCTAGCAATTGCGCATGCAGTTAAACTGGCAGAAGAGGGCGCTAGCATTTTGGATATTGGCGGAGAGTCGACGCGCCCCAACGCCATCCCTGTCAGCCTGCAAGAAGAACTGGATCGTGTAATTCCAGTAATAGAAGTGCTGGTTAATCAGGTCAATATTCCCATTTCCATCGACACTTACAAGCCTGCCGTAATGCAAGCTGCGATAGATGCGGGTGCCAGCATAGTGAATGATGTACGCGCTTTGCAGGAAACTGGTGCTTTAGAAATCGTCGCAAAGTCTAATGTGGGCATATGCCTCATGCATATGCAGGGCACACCGCAAACCATGCAGCAAAATCCGCAATATGATGATGTGGTAGAAGAGGTAAAAGCCTTTTTAAATGCACGCCTGCAAGCGACCAATATCAAGACCAATGGCCATGCGGGTGTAGGCCTGTCTAGAATTTTATTAGATCCAGGTTTTGGTTTTGGAAAAACACGTGAGCATAACATTACGCTGCTGCAAAGCTTGGAAAGTTTTACCGATTTGGGCCAACCATTGCTAGTAGGACTATCCCGAAAGTCTGTGTTGGGACAAGTAACCGGTAACGATGTGGATGCCAGGCTTTACGCCAGCATTGCAGCCAGTGTGATAGCCGCAATGAAGGGTGCTAAAATATTGCGGGTGCATGATGTAAAAGCGACCGTGGAAGCATTAAAAGTTGTCGTAGCTATTCAATAAAACAAAAAGAAACAAACAAATATAACTAGGCAAAATATGAGCAAACAATATTTCGGTACCGACGGCATTCGCGGCAAAGTGGGCGAGCACCCAATTACGCCGGATTTTGTGATGCGTTTAGGCTATGCAGCGGGTCGCGTGTTGGCTTCTGCAGATTCAAAAACAAAACGCCCTGCGGTGCTTATTGGCAAAGATACACGTATTTCAGGCTACATGTTTGAGGCCGCGCTAGAAGCAGGCTTATCTGCGGCAGGTGTCGATGTGTTGCTGGTAGGCCCAATGCC
>JAKFEP010000073.1:0-1992 GCA_036675645.1 Methylotenera sp.
CTACTAATACACTCGCACGCTCCAACAAATCTTTAGTTACCGGCGGTTCATTATCAAAAATTTCCAACTCGGTTTGTGTATAGGCATGGCCAAGCTGGCTAACTAACAGCAAACCAAAAGCAAGGCTTAAACCTACAACCAAGCTAAGCACGCTAGAATTTATTTTGGTATGCATTAGCTTGGTATTTAAATCTGCCTATTTAGCTGCCTTGTTAAAAGTCATTTTGCCCACCTTGTAGTCAATTATGACTGTATCTTTCGGCATAAAATTCCCTGCCAAAATTTCACGTGCCAGCGGGTTTTCAATTTCACTCTGAATCGCCCGTTTTAGCGGCCTTGCGCCATACACTGCATCAAAGCCAGCATTGGCGATTTCATTCAGGGCCGCATCACTAATCGCCACATCAATCTCCATGGCATGCAAACGTTGGGTTAACAATTGCAGTTGTATGCCCGCAATCAATTTCACATTTTCTGCATCTAGACTATGAAAAACGACCACCTCATCAATGCGGTTGACGAACTCTGGCCTGAAGTGTGTTTTCACCTCGCCCATCACTGCCAACTTCACTACTTGGTAATCTTGGTCGGCCATGCTTTGTATCATCTGACTGCCTAAATTACTGGTCATAATAATCACTGTATTCTTGAAATCCACAGTACGGCCTTGACCATCCGTTAAACGACCATCATCCAATACCTGCAACAATACATTAAATACATCTGGGTGCGCTTTTTCTATCTCGTCCAGCAAGATGACGGAATAAGGCTTGCGACGCACCGCTTCGGTGAGCGCACCACCTTCTTCATAACCCACGTAACCTGGCGGTGCACCTATCATGCGTGATACCGAATGTTTTTCCATATATTCACTCATGTCGATGCGGATTAAGTGGTCTTCGCTGTCGAACAAAAATCCAGCCAACGCTTTGCACAGTTCGGTTTTACCAACACCAGTCGGGCCCAAGAATAAAAAACTACCATACGGTTTATTCGGGTCGCTCAGGCCACTACGTGACCTGCGAATCGCATCTGAAACCAAACGCACCGCCTCATCTTGACCGACGACGCGTTCATGTAATTTGGCTTCCATACTGAGTAATTTCGCCCGCTCTCCTGTCATCATCTTACTCACAGGAATACCCGTAGCACGACTCACTACCTCAGCGATTTCATCGGCACCCACTTCGGTGCGCAGCATTTTGTGTTTGGTTTTAGTGCTACTCTCTTCAACACTAGAAGCCTGTTTTAGCTGTGCTTCTAGTGCAGGTAATTTGCCATATTGCAGCTCAGATACTTTCTGCCATTCCCCCTTGCGAGTGGCCTCTTCCATTTCAAACTTAATCTTTTCAATCGCTTCTTTAATGTGCGCGCTGCCTTGCACCTGGGCTTTTTCAGCTTTCCAGATTTCTTCTAAATCGGCGTACTCTTTCTCTAGCTTGGCAATTTCTTCTTCAATCAACGCAAAGCGCTTTTTGCTGGCCTCATCTTTTTCACGGCGCACCGCTTCACGCTCAATTTTTAGTTGAATGGTTCTTCGCTCAAGCTTATCCAAACTTTCGGGTTTGCTATCGATTTCCATCTTGATACGGCTGGCAGCCTCATCAATTAAGTCAATGGCTTTATCGGGTAAGAAACGGTCGGTAATGTAGCGATGACTCAGCTCTGCTGCAGCCACAATTGCAGGGTCGGTAATCTCTACACCATGGTGTAACTCATACCTTTCTTGCAGGCCTCTTAAAATTGCAATCGTCGCTTCAACAGTCGGCTCATCCACCAACACTTTTTGAAAACGTCTTTCCAACGCAGCGTCTTTTTCAATATATTTGCGGTACTCATCTAATGTCGTCGCGCCAACGCAATGCAGCTCACCACGCGCCAAAGCAGGTTTAAGCATATTGCCTGCATCCATCGCGCCCTCTGTTTTCCCTGCGCCAACCATGGTGTGGATTTCATCAATAAACACGATAGTTTGGCCCTCATCTTGCGCCA
>JAKFEP010000161.1:0-13875 GCA_036675645.1 Methylotenera sp.
ACTGAGCGTCCGTTTTTTATGCGCGTGGTATTGCCTTACCAAAATGACAAATGGGATGAACTGAAAGTGGTGGCGCAAGCCTGGTTAGTAAAAGAACCCACTAGCCCAGAAGCCTTATTCTACGCTGGCGTGGCAGAAGAGCGTTTGGGCAATGCCAATCAAGCCTATGCCTATTTTGACCAAGTATTAGCCTTACAACCGCAGCACCCCGCAACCCTAATGGAACTTGGCTTGATAGCCAACCGTGCTGGCAAAGCGGATGTGGTAGAAAAAACGCGTGTAGCACTGAAAGCGATCGACTTAGATCTGGATGAAGAGTTTAGCCAAGCACTCAAAAAATAGCTATACCAGCTGCATCAAGCATGTACTAGCTGCTTAAAGCCACCATAAGCCATGCGCTTACAATCAAAAATCTGATTAGATGAATCCATCATCTCAGTCATGCGCGGATCTGCAAATATTCTGGCGTTAGCTGCATCGCGCGCCTCACGAGAAGCAAACATTACCCATGAGAATATCACGGTCTCATCCGCTTTTACATTGGCAAGTTGCGGAAACGACATCACGTCTTTTACATCCATATCGTCGCCGATGCATTCCCAGTAATCCAAGGCGCCATGCTCTTTCCAAATCTTTGCAGCCTTCTCAGCCACCAAACGATAGTCTTCAATGCGCGAGTTGGGTACAGGAATTACAAAGCCATCAACATAGCGATTCATATTCTTCTCCTATCCTAGAAATTTTTTAGCCCAGCTTAGTAATCTGGTGCGCGACCGGTAGAATAGCCCTGCGGCACATCATTTTGCCACTCACCACAATCGTTACAGAGATGGTCATGCATGGTGGGGCTTAACGTTAAATTTGTGCTGTTGCAAAACTTACAGTTTGTTGGATGAACTGCAACAGTTTTGTGATGTGCCTCGTGGTGCTCTGTGGCCACTTTGCTGCTGCCTAAGCCATATTTATTATCTGGCATTTTAAACTCCAAATTTGCCTAGAAATTGACATCGTACAGTTTAAATTTACGCTCATTTTTACTTAAAAACAAGCATTTTTAACAGTGCACAGCACGTGTCAGCCTATCTAAAATAGCCAGCCATTCAGTCGCATTGGGCGGTGCTTCTATCAGTAACTTTTCTGCGTGTAACGCATCCATTTGATGCAAGGTATCGTACAATTTTTGCGCCACATCGGTGGCGTTATTACTCAACTCAAAATAAATACAATTTGGTAGCGCGCCAGATCCCAATAACAGTGCCGCTGAGCTGGCATTGGCATGTGAAATCAAATCTGCGCGTGAACTAAATAATTGTATTGGTGTGCGTGGTGAATAGTGCAGCGCATGTTGTCCTGGTGCTTTGATTGCCTGCGCAGCCTTTGTGGCAGGCACGCCTGCAACTGCCTGAATATTAGCTTCCGACAGCATGCCTAAACGTAATAGTTGCCAGTTTTCACCCTCCACAGCAACAATGCTAGATTCTATTCCCACCTCACATGCGCCACCATCTAACACTGCTACGGTATCACCCAAACTGGCCGCCACATGCGCCGCTGTAGTAGGACTTAGCTGGGTAAATTTATTGGCTGAAGGTGCTGCCAAAGCTAAGCCGCTCTGTTGAAGCAGCTGCAACGTCAGCGCGTGATTCGGCACCCGCAATGCGACTGTGGGGTTGTTACCACGCAAAATATTGGAAACATGCGGCTTAGCTGGCAACACTAAACTAAACGGGCCAGGCCAAAATGCGCTAGCGAGTCTTTGTGCCAGTGGCGAAAACTCTGCCACCCAATCATAGACTTGACTGGCATCGGCAATGTGTACAATCAGCGGGTTATCAGCAGGTCTCTGCTTGATGGCATAAACCTGACGCAAAGCAGCATCATTGCTGGCATCTGCAGCCAGTCCGTAAACTGTCTCGGTGGGAATCGCCACCACCTCGCCATTTTGCAGCTTGGTAATCGCCTCGTCTAAATTAACCTGCATATTCACTCAATTAAACTAAAACACTATTTTACTACTGATGCTTGCCATACGCTAAAATACGTCCTCTTAAACAAGGAATGTATATGAAGCAAGTAGCAGTGAGCCAAATTACCGTAGAAAAAAGCCCCAGCCAAAATAAATTGGATGCCATGGGTGTGAGCAAATGGCCAACATGGGAAAAAGAGATTTCGACATTTGACTGGAGCTTCCCAGAACAGGAAATTGCCTACATTATAGAGGGCAGTTGCATTATTACCCCAACGGGTAGCTTACCTGTCAGCTTTGGCAAGGGCGATTTGGTAACTTTCCCCGCAGGCTTAAAAGCCAGCTGGCAAGTACTGGAGCCATTACACAAACATTATCAGCTAGATGGCAACATCGTCACACAAACCTTGAAGCGCATTAAGGCGGCATTAAAGCTGTAAGCTTAGTTTAAGCTGCTTTTCTAAACGTCAGGTTAATGCGGCAGGCTCCAAAAACCGTATGACTATTGGTTGGTATATTGGTGCTCTGCAGAGGCATGATGCCGTGATAGTTCAAACGTGATTTACCGCCCCATACCACCACATCACCGTGCTGCAATAAAATCTTAATAGGCTTGTCTGAACGTTTTGCCCCACCGAATAAAAATGTGGCTGGTATCCCCAGTGACACCGAAACGATGGGCTGGTTAAAATCTTGCTCATCTTTATCCTGGTGCAAGCTCATGCGCGCAGCAGGCTGATATCGATTAATTAAGCAGGCATCTGGTGCAAACTCGGCATAACCTGCTTGCGCAGCGGCAGTGCTTGCCAACGCCTGGAAACTTGCAGGCATGGGCTGCCAAGGCAATCCAGTACTTGGGTCTAGCGCACAATAACGATAACCCTTTTTATCTGAAACCCAACCTAATGCGCCACAATTGGTCATGGCGACTGACATAGTAAAGCCACCGGGCGTTGCCATATGCCGTAAAGGCGAACTTTCTAAAATGCGACTTAAATCGGCCAGTAATACTGTTTCATTTTTATTTTGTTGAACAAAATGGCGCAACAACATCGCACCATCGGTGATATGCAGATACTGCCCGTTTGGGCTGCTGAATAAATCGTTTTCGAATAAATCCATTTATAATGCTAGTTTATGTCTAATGACCCAAAATCTAACCATGCAGTTTACGCCGAAGCGATTCAATTTTTAAACAATATTGATGCAGATTGGGCGCAACTAATCAACACGGTAGGCGCATGCACGCTAACTGCAGAAACTGAACTTAGTCCTTACCAAGCTTTAGTAAAAGCGGTAGCTTATCAACAATTACACGGCAAAGCGGGCGATGCCATTTTTGCTAGATTTAAAACCCATTTTTCAGGTTTTCCTAGCCCTGAGCAACTAGCAGCAGCGCAATTTGACGATTTACGGGCCTGCGGTTTTTCTGGCAGAAAAATTGAAACCATACAAGGCATTGCACAGGCTAGCGTAAATGGACTTGTGCCATCACGCGGTGACGCTGATAGGATGAGTAACGAGGCACTGATTGAACGCTTGGTTACGCTAAAAGGTATTGGCCAGTGGACAGTGGAAATGATGTTGATTTTTACATTAGGCCGCTTGGATGTTTTGCCAGTAGATGACTTTGCAGTCGTAGCGGGTTATACACGCCTCAAAAAGTTAAGCATTGCGCCAAAACCAAAACAATTGACCGAGATTGGCCAGGCATGGTCGCCTTATCGCAGCGTAGCTAGTTGGTACTTATGGCGTGTGCCACGCCTGTAAAGCAAGCATCACCCACATATAACTCCAGCATTAATACTAATAAGTACTCATGAAAAAATTATTCACGCAAAAACATTTTGCTTTACCCAAATTATTGATATTCCGCATATTCATGGTGCTGGGCTATCAATCCATGACAGTGGCGGTGGGCTGGCACATTTATCAAATTACGCGCGACCCGCTCTCACTAGGCCTTATCGGTCTAGCTGAAGTGTTGCCGTATTTTGCCAGCGCACTATTTGCAGGCTATTGCATCGATCATTATTCTCGACGCTGGTTTGGGGTATTAGCAGCCTTGTTGCTGTGCCTGGTTGCCCTTGGTTTAGCTGCAATTTCTGCCGGCTATATTGTAGGCGACACCGTGTTTTGGATATATGCCAGTATTGGCTTTACTGGCCTGGCGCGCGCCTTTATTGCACCCAGCTATAGCGCACTGATGGCGATTATCGTACCGCGCGATAGCTATGCCAAAGCCGCTGGTATCGGCAGTTCAACTTTCCAAATCGGACTCATTGCCGGACCAGCGATAGGTGGCTTGCTAGTGGGCTTTGCCAGTACGACCGCTTCTTACCTATTTTCGGCACTGATGTGTATTGGCGCGATGCTGGCACTGTTATCTTTGAGGATAAAACAGCCACCGTCTGCTGAAACAGCCCCAGTATTTGCCAGTATTGGGCAAGGTTTAAAATTTGTATGGAATAACCAGATTATGTTTGGTGCGCAAATGCTGGATATGTTTGCGGTTCTACTTGGTGGAGCAGTAGCAATGTTGCCCGCATTTATTCACGATATATATCATCTTGGCCCGGAAAGCTTAGGCCTGTTGCGTGCCATGCCAGCCATTGGCGCAATGGGTGTTGGTATTTATTTAGTACGCAATCCTATTAATCTACATGCAGGCCGTTATTTGTTGTGGGCGGTAGCTGGCTTTGGCGCGTGCATCATATGCTTTGGCTTGAGCACAAATTATTGGCTCGCCGGTTTATTTTTATTGCTCTCTGGCGCGTTTGATGGGGTGTCAGTAGTGTTGCGCACTACGATTATGCAGTTGGCCACGCCGGATGGCATGCGCGGCCGTGTTTCTGCGATTAATGGCATATTTATTGGCTCATCGAATGAGTTAGGTGCGTTTGAGTCAGGAGTTGCTGCGCGTTTAATGGGATTAGTGCCCTCAGTAATTTTTGGTGGCTTGATGACGATTGGCGTTGTTGCCGCAACGGCTAAACTCAACCCTGCGCTAAAACAGTTAGAACTCGACCAGCTCAAGTAACTTAACTGTCCTGTAAGTCATATTGACTGGATAACTTTACAAAGTTTATTTGTAGTTCTTAAATGCTATAAATACAGAATTTCATGAATAATTTGTATACTGTGTAATTAATTGACCATTGGTTGCTTTATATGAAACACGAAAATTTAAAACTGGATAATCAGTTGTGCTTTGCCCTCTATTCTGCCACGCACGCAATTACACGGGTATACCGCAATGCGCTTGAAAGCACAGGCATTACTTATACCCAGTATCTGGTCATGTTAGCGCTGTGGGAAAATAATCAATTAATGGTGAAAAGTGTCGCTGATAGATTAGATTTAGACTCTGCCAGCCTGACACCGATTTTAAAGCGCTTAGAAGCAGCGGGACTGTTAATCCGGCAGCGCAACAAGTCTGATGAACGCGTAGTAGAAATTTCACTGACAGAAAAAGGCCATGCCTTGCAAGATGAAGTGGCAAACATTCAAAAACGTGTGGCTTGCCAAACCGGCTTATCGACTGATGAATTCGAGCATTTAAAACATTCACTACATACATTGGTTAAGACCATGCATGCTAATGAACCCACCGATATTAAATCAGCAGCCTAACAATTAATACTTGTTACAAATTTTCAGCTTAATTTAAGCTTTAGCGCGTAAATTGGGTCACTCTTACCTATAAAGGAGTGGTTCAATGAAAAGATCAATTTACAACTTAGCTGCAGTTAGCATGCTTACACTCGGCGTTTTTTCTGCCCATGCGTATGCTGATGATGATTTGCAGGAAATGGAAGCAGTCTCAAAACAGTTCGGATTTATTAGCCTCGATGAAGCTAAGACTAAAGCGCTTGCAGCTAAACCAGGTGTTGTCACAGATGCTGATTTGGAAAATCGTAAATTTGGTAAAGGCTGGGATTACGAATTTGAAATCGTCGACAGTGATGGCAAAGAATGGGAAGTGAATATTGATGCTAAGTCAGGTAAGGTGAGTGGTATTCACAACGATTGGTTTTAATCTTAAAGTACATTAAAAAAGTACGATAAAAAAGGGCATAGAAATTCTATGCCCTTTTTTAATTCTGGTTGCTGGAGGCTGCTTGATTAAATTTAACTTCCACTCTCAACCCGCCTAATGCCGCAGATCTGCCAAAGACCAAACTACCGTGATAGCTCTCCACAATATCGTTGACAATGGCTAATCCGAGCCCACTTCCAGGGATTGATTCATCAGCACGAAAGCCGCGTCGTTTGAGTGTATCCAGATCATAAGGTGAAGCACCATCACCATCATCTTCTATAACGAAAGAAGTGCTTTCTCCGCCGATAATTGTTAAAGATACGCGGTTACGCGCCCATTTGCAGGCATTATCGAGTAAATTACCTAGCATTTCCATCATATCTTCCTTATCACCTAAGAACTGTGCTGCTGCAATAATCTCCCAAGTGATCGTGACCCCTTTTTGCGCGTATATCTGCCTTAAGGTATTCACCAGCTCGGTGATGCCGACATTCAGATCCACTTGACGCCCGGGGCGCATATCGCCGATTACACGGGCACGCTTTAACTCACGTTCAATAATGTTATTCATCACGGTGGTAGATTCATATATCGATAATCTGGAATCTGAGTCAGTACCTGAACCTAATTTTTCTGCGGTTTGGTTTAGCAACGTTAACCTGGTTTTTAGGCTATGGGCTAAGTTACCTAAGGACTCTCTGGAACGCTGATATTTTTTATCCATTGCGGATAATAACCGGTTGATTTGTTCAATCAGTGGGGTTATTTCTAACGGTGCCTTCAAGTCCAGATGGCTTAGTTCACCGCGCTCTAACTTCATTATATTTTCTTGTATTAATTGCAAAGGCTTTAAGGCATTTAATATCATGCGTCTTTGCACAAACAGGATAGCGCTCAAGCCAATGGCGGAAATAATGGCATACAACATTTGAAAACGTCGGATATTAGCTTGTAAGGGTTCAATATTTTCGGCCACAGCAATCGTAATGTCATGATTCTGCTTCCTGTAACCATGCAATACCACCAGCAGTGGTTGTTGCTCGGGTCCTGTCAGCTTTAATTTTTTTTCTTCTCCCGCAACTAATGGTTGAATATTGAGAGATGAATCCCACAAGGATCTGGAAATAAACTGTTGTTGTTTAGTCGAGACAACATAGTAGTGGCCAGACAGAGGCCGCTGATAAATGGCGCCCATTCGGCCTGTATCTAGAAATAATGTCTTATTTGAAGGGCTGAAATTGACAATAGAAAGTAAGTTTTCGCTTTCGCGCTGCAATCTGTCCACTAATTGATTTTCAGTTAACGTACTAATCGCATACGTCACCACAACCCATTGCAGTGTCAGAAGCACAACTAAACTCAGCGTCAAGCTCCACGACAATCTGGTCTTTAGTGAGGTCATGAATTGGTACTTTCATTCGTACCGCCAAACACATAGCCTTGACCACGCCTAGTTTTAATGAGCTCTGCGCCAACGATATGGCGCAATCTGTTGACGTAGACTTCTATCACATTGCTGTCTTTGTCTTCGTCATATTCGTAGACATGCTCGGTTAGTCTGGATTTCGACAATAATTGTCCTGGGTGCAGCATAAAGTAGCGTAACAACCTGAACTCTGTGCCTGTGAGTTGATGATACTGTCCATCACTTAGCATTAATTGCTGTTTATCTTCATCAAGTGTGAGGTTGTCTATACTTAAACTGCCAGAGGTAGACCCGATACTGCGCTTAAGTACTGCGTTAATTCTAGCCAGTAGCTCATCAAACTGAAAAGGTTTACCAACATAATCATCAGCACCAGCTTTGAATCCTTCCACTTTCTCTTGCCAGCTGCCCCTAGCTGTTAAAATCACAACCGGTATGTGATTGCCGCGGTCACGCCAGCTTTTAAGAACTTCAAGACCGGGCTTTTTAGGTAATCCCAAGTCAAGAATAATTAAATCATAAGGCTCAATATCGCCGAGCGCTTCTGCATCTAAACCATCCGTTGATAAGTCCACTGAAAACCCGGCTTTTTTAATGGAGGATTGTAGCTCGGCTCCTAGCGTTGCATCATCTTCTACTAACAGAAGGCGCATGCTTAATCTTCTTCCAGCTTAATCAATTGACCAGTTTTGGCATCAAGTTTAATTTCCCAAACAATGCCTTTGTCATCCAACAGCTCAATCTCATAAATATATTGCCCATTTTTTGTTTCAAGTTCAGTCTCTAGTATTTTTCCGGTTTTAATGGTTTTGGCTTTTGTGTGAATTTTTTCCAAAGGCAGTATTTGCCCAGACGACCTGAGTTTGCGTGCTGTAGCCTGATCAACATCATCAGCCAGACTACGCATAGGGTTAAACAGGATTAAAAAGCTGAACAACAGCCAAACAGGCCAGTGGCGTGGGTGAAACCTAGTTTTACTTAATCGATTTTTCATATCAATATTCAAGTGAGCTTTGCTAGAGCAATTAGAATAAACTAAGAGGCTTAATTTAATATTAATATTTTAGTTTTTTTGTAGATTTATGAAAGTCGATTGAAGCACCCCTCATTAATAACCTAGTCGTCTGAAAGGCCTTAATGAGAAGTCTGATTTAGCGCTACGACGATAGGTAATTTTTACAATGCGTTGTGACTGACAACTATTATTGACAGCCCTGTCGGCTAATATCCATGTGGGTTGCAGATAGGTTATTTTAGAGTGGTTTTACCGTGCCACAGTTTGCACCAATCCATTTTCCGTTAATATCTGCGCGCTCGCTCACTGGGTTGCCTTGCGCTTCGCCAGTAAAATTAGTTTGTCCTGTAAAAGCCTCTGGGGTTGTAATGGTGCCTTCAGCAGTGCCATTGCCGGTAAGATCTGCGCTGGCACATACAAAGTCTACTTTGTAATTGTTGCCGCTACGCGTTGCATTTTTAGAGGTGCAGCCTAATTGTGTATTATAAAAAGTGGGCAGCGTTTTTTGATTCGCCATTTCTTGAGTGATACAGGTCTGTGAGATCGCAGCACCATTTTCGACTTGTGGCATTTCCATCCCGTAATCTCTAGCCAAGTCTTTAATGCTTTGCATTTGCTCTGGCGGCAAGTGCGGTACCAAACGTAGCAAATCCGAAGAGGTGGTGATTTGCCACAATCCAGGCCGCATATTGTTTTCTGCGTATGCAGTAGCTGTGAATAACGGGGCGATTAAAATAAAGCCATGTAAAGTTAAACCTATTAGAATTTTGCGCATTGAATCTCCTCGGCATCGTGTAATGTATGCAATTTAAGAGGCTGGCTGAGCAAGTTAAGTTCAGCCTAATTTAGGCTGAGCATTAGTCGGCTAAGTTTTAAGCGTATTTTTGAGCTATGGTTAAACTTTGGCTGCTTTGAATAAGCGCGTAAATTCCATTTGGTTTTTACTAGAAGTGCTGCGGTATTTAGTTTTTAATATCGCTAATGCGTGATCCTGATTGCCCATTTGATGTAGTGCAAGCACTTCACCCGCACACAAATGCAACTCTGCATGCACCTGACGCGCAGTTTCATACTCTGGTAGATGGCCATATAAAGTTTTGCCTTCGCCATAAAGCCACTTGCCAATCGCACATACATCATCCTGCGACAACGTGCCGATATCTAAAGGTTCAGCGCCGGTGCCATCCATCTCATCCAGCAGCTTTTTCTTAAGCATGTGGTGCGTATCAAGCACGTATTTTAGATCAATACCTGATAAAGCCAATACCTTTGGTTCAGCTACACTTTTATCCAACCAACTTAATAACGCCATTTTTACATTCCTTAATGTTGAGCTTTAGAAAAATAAGAGCAAATGGCATGCCAAATTTAATTAATATAGCTAACTTAATGTATTAAAACAATAATTCAATAATATATCGATTGCGTAGTGATAGAAATTCTATGCTAGTGCACAAATGAGGTGCACTTATAATTGTTAAAGTTGTGTGATTATGTTGGCAATTATTTCTTCAAAAATAACAAATACATCGGTAACTATGTGCATACGCTAGTTAATTTTTGGCTTATGATGTGGGTATGCTGGCTATTTTTAGCTAGCAGTTTTGAGAGGAGAAACAAAATGGCAAAAGGACAGCAACGTAAAAACAAGGAAGTAAAAAAACCCAAGCAGGAAAAGAAGCCGGCCTAAGCTCGATTAATTAATGCTGCATGACTTTAGCTTGGTTGCAGTCTTTGACGCGATGCTGAAGCTTTATCGCGCTTTTAGGGTATGCCAATCACCTTGAGATATTCCTCAAGCGTCAGTGTGAGCTTGCTAATCGAGTTATTGACCTCATCCAGATGCGTGTTTGAATCAAGGTGTAGTTTCTCTAATAGCGATTTATGTTTTTCTATTGCCTCAATATGCTCTTTAAGTTTGGCGTCTTTCAAGTCTTGCTTAGCCATCGTTAATTCTCCGTTAAGTAAATGTTCACTATAGCACTCGCTAGGTGCGATGGAAACATGAAACAATAACGAAAGGTAAATGTTTTTTGTGTATATTTAGCAAACCCGCAAGCCAATATACATGGGGCTTGCAGAGCAATAGTTTTAGATCAAGTTTGACTTTACCTGGTATGTTTTAGGCTTGAAAAACCTGAGATGCTAAAAATCTTCGTCTTCAATCGCGTTGATTGAAAAGTAATTTTCTTCGCTAGCTTGATTCAGCTTAGTTACTTCCTCGATAGCCACTTCATAATTAAGGTATGCATACTCTAAGTGGTTTTTTTTGCTGATTACTTGGTAAATAGTCATGTTAAGGCTCCTTTAAGTGTTAGTACCACAGTGGGTAATCAGCATAAATTAGGCCATGATGATATCATTAGAATTTATCTATACATTTCAGTGAGTTAAGTAAAATGTGTTGATTTATATATAAGCGTATTGATCGTTTTTGTATGAAGCTTCGTCAACACTGTACAAAATATTAACAAATGACGTGAATATGCCTTCACATAATGGCAAGCCTATTTACCTTCTGTTCTGTAAGTCAATATCCATGAGGGTTATATGGTGTACATTTTCAATCAATTGCATCAAATATAATTATGATTTAGCATGCTGATTGACGCAATTTTGCATTCATGCCACTATAAATTTTCGGGGAAATTTTTGTTAAAATTAAATTAGCTACACATTAGACTAAGCTTAACAATTAAATTATCAAAAATGGCAGATTTATCAGTAACTTATAGCAAAACGCCCAAAGGCTTGCGTGCGCGCAGCTCTTTGATTGGGGGGCTATCTGGCAAGTTAATGAAAGTGCTTTCGTTTATTGATGGCGTATCGAAAGCACAAACCATTCTAACCAAACATGATGATATTAGTGCGGATAAACTGCTGGATGCCTTAAACAAACTAGAAAACGAGGGCTACATAAAACCAGCTGTTGTAAGTGTTTTTAGCGATGATGATTGGGATTTTGGCGACACCTCTAAACAAATTGTGGTTGAAGAGCTTGCGCTATCAAAAGCTGCAAAATTGGCACAAACTACAAATATTGATAGTGCACAGATAGAAGCTGAACGTATTAATCAACAAGCTGAAAAAATAAAACAAGATGAACAACAGGCTAAGTTGACTCAACAAGCCGACCAAGCCAAAGAGCAAGAACAGGTACACGAAAAAGCGCAGGAAAAGACAAAGGAAAAAGCAAAAGAAATTGAAAAAGTGCTGCAGCAAGAGGCATTGATTAAGGCCATCGAAAAGGCCAAAGCCGAAACAAAAGTACAAGAACAGATGCGGACCGAGGCTGCCGAGACACAAAAAACCCTTAAATTAGAGGCATTGGCCAAATTAAAGGCGGTGCAAGAAGCAGCTAAAGCCAAGCAGGCCGCTGAAGTTGCAAATGCTGAACAATCCAAGCTGGCAGCTCTAGAAACAGAAGCAAGCAAACAATCTTTGGCGCTCGAAGCACAACAAATTGAACTGGAAAAGTCTGCCAAAGCTCAGCTTGCCGCTCAAAAAGTAGCTGAACACAAGGCTGAAAAATTACGTGCTGCTGCAGAACAAGCGGAGATGCGAAAAGCACGCTTAGCTGAAGAGGCCGAAGCTAAGAAGGCGGCTAAAGAAGCACTGTTACAACAAAAAATTGCAGCGGCAGAAGCTGAGCAATTACGCCTGATGGCAGAATTTGAGGCACAAAGTAAACAGGAAGCTTCTGCAACCCAGCAGCCTGCAGGTCATACCTCGCCTGTAGATGATGCAGCGCGGGCTGCACTGGTAGCAGAGGCAAAAGCCAAGCTAAAAGCCAAGGCTGAGGCGCGCGCTAAGGCGGCAGAAGAGCTGGCATTAGCAAAAGCTGCCAAAAAATTCAAACAATCATAACGCTTGCATGCGCAGTAAGCGCATTATTTAAATGAATTCAAACGATTTTACAACGTTTAGTTACCATCGCTATGCCTTATGGTAAATACAAAGGTCGCTTACTAGCAGATTTGCCTGGCAATTATTTAAATTGGTTCGCACGCAAGGGCTTTCCAGCAAATGATCTCGGACGCTTGTTGCAACTGATGCATGAGATTGACCATAATGGATTATCGGCTCTACTGCTGCCTTTAAGAACTAGCCAGACCTAATAAATTTAATTACTTATAGTGGTTTGGTTATTTACTTAACAACTTCCAGCTCGACTTCATTCACGAAGTAAACATGGTCCTCATGACTTTCGTTTAACATTTGCACTTCTTGCGCTGCGGTTTCCAAACTAAAAAATGCGTAAATCGGATGATTTTGCTCGTTAACAACCTGATAAATAGTCATTTTTTGCCCCTAATCAATCAAATGAATAAATGCCGTGTAACTGTATTTGATGAAGCAATTATTAGACCAAAGTAATGTGACAATTTTAGGTCTTAAGCGAATTGTAAGGCTGAGTTATGATTCATTGGCTTAAGTGTATTATTTAAGGCACTTTCTAGAAACCATACAAAATGACTGCACCGTGCATGTGCATTAAATCCACATTATTGGCATTATTACATCACTTTAATCTGCCCTCTTTTCCGATTCATGAGGTTAGAAACTAGTGCGACTTTAAAAGAAATTAGCCCGCAATTGCTGTAAGAGCTAGACCCAGTGAATCAAGACGCGCAAAATGCTGAGTGATACTAAATTAATAGGTAAATAAATATGAAGGGAATTTTTGCAATATTGGTGCCGGTGCTGGCATTGGTGGGCTTGATGATGTATGCGGACAAAATGGCTCCGGACGACCAAAAACCTTACCAGTTATCTGAATTGGCTAAAGTCGGTAATGAATGCGAGCTTATTTCAGAAAAAGCCGCTATGAAATTGCCAGAAGGCTTAGAGTTTCAGCGTTTAGAAAAGGCTGGCCGCCAAGCCCGTGTGCTAGAGAACTGCATGCGCGATCGAGGCTATATGGAAAACCCAAGCTGGGCACTGTTTGCCAAGTTGCAGGCGGAGCAAGAGGCAAAAGCTGGGAAAGTGAGTATGGATGAGGCCTATGAAAGCCTGCGCCGCAAATACATGCTCATTTACCAGCCAGAAAAAGCCGAGCCAACATATTGGATATTAACTAAAAAATAACCTATTCAAATCGTGCCTGCAGGCTAACAATGGTACGGCTTGCGAGCAAAACTTAAATTCTATTTCGTTATATAGTTTAATATGCATATATCATTCTGCATTCCCAATTGACCTTGCCTAAGCATGCGAGTAGATTTAGCTTAATGAGTAATGTTTTAAGCATGTTTGGGGCATGTGGTCTAATGATTTTTCGTTTAAAAGTTCTTGTAACATAACCAATCGCAATGGATTTATCCGCTATTTACAGCAAAACTCCTAAAGGCCTGCGTGCACGCGCCTCGCTCATAGGTGGGCTTTCGTCGCACTTAATGAAAGTGCTAACCCACGTCGATGGCAGT
>JAKFEP010000039.1:0-1980 GCA_036675645.1 Methylotenera sp.
TGATGCGGTACACAAGGAACACAGCGCAGATTTTAAAGAGTTCTTGATTGAGTTCGACAACTACTATTCAACCAATGCGCCAGAGAATAAAGAACTTTCACAAACGATCTATAAAAAACTCAAAGCCAACGGAAAAATTGCTACTAAAACCATCGAGCAGTTTTACGACCCGGTTAAAAACATGTTTTTGCCAGACCGCTTTATTAAAGGCGAATGCCCAAAATGTCATGCAAAAGATCAATACGGTGATAGCTGTGAGGTGTGCGGCGCAACCTACAACCCAACCGAGCTGATTAACGCCTATTCTGCGGTTTCTGGCGCTGCACCAATCCGCAAAGAAACTGAACATTACTTTTTTAAATTGAGCGAATGTGAAGACTTTTTAAAAACGTGGACCAGAAGCGGAACATTACAAGGTGAAGCCGCCAACAAGATGGGCGAATGGTTTGAGCATGGTCTAAACGATTGGGATATTTCGCGTGACGCACCATATTTTGGCTTCGAAATTCCAGATGCACCGGGCAAATATTTTTATGTCTGGCTAGATGCGCCTATCGGCTACATGGCCAGTTTTAAAAAGCTTTGTGAGTTGCAAGGATTAGATTTCGACGAATATTGGAAGCAAGACTCAACCACTGAGCTTTACCATTTTATTGGTAAGGACATTCTATATTTTCACGCACTGTTTTGGCCTGCCACGCTTGAATACAGCGGCTACCGCAAACCCACACAAATTTTTGCACACGGTTTTTTAACTGTCAATGGCGAAAAAATGAGCAAATCGCGCGGCACGTTTGTTACTGCGCGCAGCTATTTAGACCATATTAAAAATCCTGAGTATTTGCGCTATTACTACGCGGCTAAGCTTAATGGCACGATGGAAGATATTGACCTAAATTTAGAAGATTTTGTGGCGCGAGTAAATAGTGATTTGGTGGGTAAGTACATCAACATAGCAAGCCGCACAGCAAATATTTTGAATAAGTATTTTCACGGTAAGTTAGGTGAGCCTCAAATTAATAAAGACTTATATGCGGTAGCTTTGGTTGATATAGAAGATGAGATTAAGTTTGCCTATCAGCAACGTGATTACAGTAAAGCAGTTAGGTTAATTATGGGCTACGCCGACGTTGTAAATCAGTACATTCAAGCTAAACAGCCTTGGGTATTGGCTAAAGAGTTTGACTTGAATAAAACTGAACTTCACCAGATATGTACTAACGCGCTGCTAGGTTTTTATAATTTATCGATACTTGTAAAACCAATTCTGCCTGCTTTAGTTAAAGATGTGGAAAAGCTCTTTGGAACTCCTGACTTAATGTGGGATGACCTTGGAACTAAACCCACAGCTTCAATTCGTGCAAAATCTGTACAAGAGTTTCAACATCTAATGACACGCATAGACCCGAAAGCAATAGAAGCTATGATAGAAGCGAATAAAGAAAATTTAACACCAACACCCGCCATCATTAAAACTGCATCGCCAGTTGCTCCAGTGACAGCTCCCAACGACGTTGCTGAAGGCTTATATATCAGCATTGATGACTTCACTAAAGTCGATTTGCGTATTGCCAAAATCGTGAATGCCGAGCATGTGGAAGGGGCCGAGAAGTTGTTGAAACTGACGTTAGATATTGGCGAAGCTACAACACGCCAAGTATTTGCGGGTATTAAGTCTGCTTATGATCCAGCCACCCTTGTTGGTCGAAACACCGTGATGGTAGCCAATTTAGCCCCTCGTAAAATGAAGTTTGGCATGAGTCAAGGCATGGTGCTGGCTGCCAGTGATGAACATGGCGGACCATTTATTTTATCCCCCGATGTAGGCGCAATGCCAGGCATGCGCGTTAAATAGAAGACATACTAGTTAAGCTAGATAGTCATCATGTTGAATGTAAGAATTTTCTTACATTCATGTCAGCGCTACCTGATGCTGTGTATTTTTAACATCTTGTACACTTTCAAACACAATTTTTCTAC
>JAKFEP010000168.1:0-13702 GCA_036675645.1 Methylotenera sp.
CAGTCTTCTGATGCTATTTCATCTGCATTAAGTGCTAAAAACCTAGGCAAAAAACGTACGCAATACCGCTTACGCGATTGGGGTGTCTCCCGCCAACGCTATTGGGGCTGCCCAATTCCTATCGTGCATTGTGCCAGCTGTGGCGAGGTGCCAGTGCCTTTAGAACAATTGCCTGTGGTATTGCCAGAAGACGTGAAAATGGATGGCGTAGGTTCGCCTATCAAAAAAGACCCAAGTTTCTACGAGACTATTTGCCCAACCTGCAACGGCAAGGCCACACGCGAAACCGACACACTGGATACATTCTTTGAGTCTTCATGGTATTTCGCACGTTACGCCAGCTTTGACAGCAACACTGCGATGGTGGATGAGCGCGCTAATTACTGGTTGCCGGTAGACCAATATGTAGGCGGTATTGAGCATGCAATTTTGCATTTACTATACGCCCGTTTTTTTAACAAACTGATGCGCGATGTCGGTTTGATTAAAAATGACGAGCCATTTACCAACTTGCTGACGCAAGGCATGGTGCTAAAAGATGGTTCTAAAATGAGTAAATCTAAAGGCAACACGGTAGACCCGCAAGAGCTGATTGATACATACGGCGCTGATACTGCACGCCTGTTCATGATGTTTGCCGCACCGCCAGACCAAAGTCTAGAATGGGCGGATAGCGGCGTAGAAGGTGCCAGCCGCTTTTTAAAACGTTTATGGAAGGCCTGTTACGAACATGTGCAATTAGGCGCGATTAGCGCCTATACAGCGGGCGAACTATCACCTGAACTCAAGAACTTGCGCTTACAATTGCACCAAGCCATTGAAAAGGTGGGCGATGATTATGGCCGCCGCCATAGCTTTAATACAGCCATTTCTAGCGTAATGGAACTGATGAACGCGCTTGCCAAAATTGAAGGCACGGATGATACGACCCGCAGTGTGCGCCAAGAAGTGCTGCAAAATGTCGCCCTACTACTCTCACCCATCGTGCCACATATCTGCCAGACATTATGGGCAGAACTGAAACCTAATAGCCATATTTTGGACGCTGGCTGGCCTATGCCAGACAAAGCCGCAATGGTACAAGACAGTATTGAATATGTGGTGCAAGTTAACGGCAAGCTGCGGGGTAACTTAAGTGTGCCGCGCGAAACTGAAAAAACAGCGATTGAAGCTTTAAGCATAGAACAAGATTTTGTCACTAAATTCTTGGTAGATGGCGCATCTGTGCGTAAAATCATTGTTGTGCCAAATAAACTAGTCAACGTGGTCATCTCTTAAATGATTAAACACAATCTACGTACGCTGTTTTTAACTTGTTTGCTAGCTAGCTTAGTCGCTTGCGGCTTCCACTTGCGCGGCGCGGCAGACGTTGCCTTTAGCAGTGTTTTTATCCAAGGCAATCCCTTAGTCATCTCCAAAAAACTTGTGAAATCACTTAACGCCAATAACGTAAAAATATTGCCAACTGCAGAAGGTGCAGAATTGCTACTCGAAATGCTTGGCGAAGAAAGCGAAAAACGCATTCTTTCTATTGGCGGGGCCGGTACAGTGAATGAGTATGAGCTATATTACCGTGTGCATTACCGCACCAAATTAGCCGGAAGTGAGCTATGGAGCAATACGCAGACCGTTGAAGCGCGCCGTGACTTTACCTATAGCGATGCTAATTTGCTGGCCAAACAAGGCGAAGAAAAGCGCTTGTACGAAAGCATGCAACAAGACGTATTAAGCAACTTGATGCGCAGGCTTTCTAGCATCAAGAAATAGCTGCTTTTTAGTGTATGCGTCTAGATTCAAACCAACTAAAACAACACCTTACACAAAACCTGTCGCCCCTGTATGTGTTGGTGGGTGACGAGCCACTAGCGCAATCAGAATGTCTGGATGCTCTACGCTTAGCTGCGCGCAAGACAGGTGCCGATGAGCGTACTGGCTTTATTGTTGAGCGTAATTTTAATTGGCAACAGATTAGCCAATTTGGTCAAGCCATGTCGCTGTTTTCATCGCAACGTATTCTCGAAATTCACATTCCAAACGGCAAACCTGGTGTGGATGGTGGCAAAGCATTGGTTGAGCTGGCAGCCAACTTAATCCCTGACACCACGATTATTATCACCCTGCCCGAGTTAGAGCGTGAAGCCAAAAACAGCGCTTGGTTCAATGCCCTGCAAAGTGCCGGTACCTTAATTGAATTAAAAGAAGTTATCCCAAGCCAGCTTCCACAATGGCTAGCGGTTCGACTTAAAGCACAAAACCAAAGCACAGATGCAGCGACACTGGCCTTTATTGCACACCAAGTTGAAGGCAATTTGTTGGCGGCACATCAAGAAGTGCAAAAACTTGGTTTGCTTTATCCAGCAGGTGAAATTAGCGCAGAGGCTGTGCGTGAATCGGTACTGAATGTTTCACGTTACGATGCATTTCAACTAGGCGAAGCCGTGTTGGCAGGTGATGCCGAGCGCACCACACGTATTCTGCAAGGCTTGCAGGACGAAGGTGAGAACGCGGTCGCCATTATGAACCCCCTGATGTGGGTGCTGCGCCCATTGGTGCGCATTAAGCATGCCGAAAAAAATGGGGAAAACTTAAACAACGCGATGACCAATGCCCGTATTTATGGTGAGCGGCAGCACTTGGTCAAACGCGCGCTTAGTCGATTGAGCCTGCGCCAGTTAGACGCTGCACTGCAAAAACTATGTGACATCGATAAAATCGCCAAGGGAGTGATGCAAGGCGATGCCTGGCTAGAACTTTCTCGATTGTGTTTTGGCTTAGCAAAAGTGCGTGGGCGTTAATGTTGACAAACCAAGTATAATATTGGCTATGGATAATAAAATCATGGACATCAAAAGCGATATTAAAACCTATATGCAAGCAATGGGCGAGGCGGCACGCAAAGCCTCACGCGCCATGGCGGCAGCCGATACCAACACTAAAAATCAAGCGTTGCTGTATATCGCAGCCGCTATTTTGCGTGAAAAAGCGGCGCTACTAAAAGCTAACCAGCAAGATTATTCCGCTGCAAAAGCCAGCGGCTTAGATGCTGCGATGCTAGAGCGCTTGTCAATAACCGAAAAATCCATCGCCAGCATGGCGGAAGGATTGCAGCAGATCGCTGCCTTGCCTGACCCTATTGGTGAAATGAGTGATTTTAAATACCTACCGAGCGGCATCCAACTTGGACAAATGCGCGTACCTTTGGGCGTGATTGGTATTATCTACGAAGCACGGCCAAATGTGACGGTAGATGCGGCTGGCCTTTGCATTAAATCAGGCAATGCCTGTATTTTGCGCGGTGGCAGCGAGGCGATTCATTGCAATCAGGCACTGGCTGAACTGGTGCATGAAGGTTTGGAAAAAGCAGGGCTACCAACAGCGGCGGTGCAAGTGGTAGAAACCACAGACCGTGCTGCTGTGGGAGAGCTAATTACCATGAAGCAATATGTGGATGTGATTGTGCCACGTGGCGGCAAAAGCCTGATTGAACGCGTCAGCAATGATGCTCGCATTCCTGTTATTAAGCATTTAGATGGCAATTGCCATGTGTATGTAGATGACGAGGCGGATTTAGCCAAGGCTTTGCCGATTTTAGAGAACAGTAAAACACAACGTTTAGGCACTTGCAACACGGCAGAATCATTGCTTATTGCACGCTCTGTAGCCAAAACTATGCTGCCAGCACTCGCAGCAATGCTAACTGCCAAAGGGATTGAAATACGTGGTTGTGAAGAGACGCGGGCATTGGTAAAAGAGGCTAAAGTAGCCACGGAAGAAGATTATTACACTGAATATCTGGATGCCATCATCTCAGTAAAAGTAGTGAACGGCCTGGATGAGGCTATTGCACATATTAACCAATATTCTAGCCAACATACCGAAGCAATTGTCACCGAAAACTATACCAAGGCGCGCCGTTTCTTGCGTGAAGTAGATAGCAGCAGCGTCATGGTAAATGCTTCTACCCGATTTGCCGATGGCTTCGAGTATGGCTTGGGTGCAGAAATTGGCATCTCGACCGACAAGCTGCATGCACGCGGCCCTGTGGGCTTGGAAGGGTTGACCTCGCTTAAATATATTGTGTTAGGCGATGGGCACGTTCGCGCATAAAAACCTATGAATTGGACGCATAACTGTGTTGCGCAGTGCTCGAAATCCTCATGTACATCTAAGTACATTCTGGTTTCTGCGCGCTGTGCGCCTTGTTCTGCGACCCAATTGATGGGTTTTTGAAATGCAATTAATCGGTTTACTTGGCGGCACTTTCAATCCCATTCATTTCGGCCATTTACGTATGGCGCAAGAACTAGTCGATGCGCTCAACCTAGCTGAAATACGTTTTATTCCCTCTGCCAACCCACCGCATAAAGCCGTGCCAATGGTCTCTGCTCATCAGCGTGCCAAGATGGTAGAGTTGGCAATTGCCGATAATCCAGCTTTCAGGTTAGACACGCGAGAGTTAGATCGCCAAGGCGCCTCTTATACCATAGATACGCTGATTTCATTACGTGAAGAATTAGGTAAAAACGTATCACTGTGCTTAATCATGGGTAGTGACGCTTTCACCAAACTAGATACTTGGCAGCGCTGGGATGAACTGCTGGATCATTGCCATATTATTTTGGTGCAACGACCAAGCAAACAAGTTCAAAGCAAATTATCCGAGCAGCTAACAGCGTTTTTAGAGAGTCATTACACAGAAAATGCTGATGATTTAGCTGAAAAACCCGCAGGTTACGTTCACATGCAGCCCATTACTGCGCAGGATATTGCCGCCACCAGCATTCGTGAAAAACTGATGGCAGGGAAAATCGTTAAATACCTAGTGCCAGATCAGGTGCTGGCTTACATCCAACAGCAGCAAATCTACAAATAACTTAACTGAATAACCTAAACAACTAATATGGGCGCCTGAATCCTTTGCGTTATAGTCGCTTCATTTTCTGCCAAGGCGTGCATGTTTTGGTCTAGTCGATTGGCCACCCAACCATGCAAAGTGAGGTTACGCGCTTGTATTGCCTCTACTGTCAATAAACTGTGGTTAATGCAACCTAACTTCATGTTCACCACCAATATCACAGGGATATTTAACGTTACTGCTAGGTCAGCCATGCTATGCCTACCATTCAGTGGTACTAAAAATCCCCCTGCGCCTTCTACTATCACAATATCCGCGATATCTCTAAGCTGGTTAAATGCTTGCTGAATGACTTCTATATTAATTTCAACGCCTGCTCTTTCGGCTGCAATATGCGGGGCGATAGCCTCTTTGAAGCTGTATGGGTTAATAAGCTCACGCGGTGCTTGCACGTTGCTAGCTGCTTCTAGCTTCAGTACATCTTCGTTCACCCAGACGCCATCTACTAACTCCCAGCCTGCCGCCACCGGCTTCATACCAATGACTTTGTAACCTTGTGCCACATAGGCAGCAATCAGCTTGCAAGCGATGTGGGTTTTGCCTACACCTGTATCCGTACCTGTCACAAAAAACGCTTGTTTCATATGCGTTTTTTAAAAATAATCGGTGAAAACTCTTGCCCTGTAGGCCGCATGGATACTGGCCTCCAAGCATGGCCGTAAATCACTTCGAAGGTGGCGGGCAGTTTCCCTTGCGTCCGGAATTGCTCATAGTTTTGTGTCAGGTTTTGCAGAAAACCTTTACCTTGTAAGCCGCGTGCGCGTCCCTGTGTAGCGTTATGTGCTCCGATACTTTTTAAATCTTTCATCACGCCTTTTACGTCATCGTAGGTCAGTGTGTAATGCTCTACATCTAATACTGGCGCGTTAAAACCAGCGCGGGTTAATGCATCGCCAATATCGTGCATGTCGATAAATCGGCTCACATGCGTATGGCCATTGCTACTGGCGGCACGTAGCTCTTTAAGCGTATCTGGCCCAAACGTGCTGAATATGAACAAGCCATCGGGGTGCAATACACGCGCGGCTTCATTAAATGCCACATCTAAATCGTTACACCATTGCAGCGCCAAGTTGCTCCACAGCAAGTTGATGCTTTGGCTTGCAATTGGCAAACTTTCAATATCAGCGCAAACCAACTGTTGTTTATGCAGGATTTTTTGTGCCATTTTTTGCAACCATGGTTGTTGCTCAGCAGTTTTTTGCAACATTTTAAAAGCAATATCTAGCGATATTAGTTGCGCACTTTTAAATTTTTTCTGCAAGGCAAAGCCGCCGAAGCCTGTGCCACAACCCGCATCTAATATGGCTTGGGGAGCAATATTAATTAAACTTAAACGATCTAACATCTCCTCTCGTACTTTTTTTTGCAGTGCGGCGGCGGCATCGTAGCTATCGGCAGCGCGACTAAATGAGGCGCGCATACGCGCTTTATCGATGCGATATTCATCTTGGGCTTCGTCTAGGGGTACAGCGCTCATTGCTTGATCCATCAGGTCGTAGGTTCGAGAAATTGATTGAGCGTTTCTACAAATTGATCTGAATGAGATAAAAAAGGTGCATGTGCGGCGCCCGACAGCACCCGCAAAAAGCCCATTGGCAGTTGCTGCATCATCCAATGTGCAGCTTGCACAGGCGCCAAGGTATCACGGTCACCATGAATCAATAAGGTAGGTTTACGGATATTGGCGACTTCTGCACGCAAATCAGATTCCAGCAAAACATGCAGTGCACGCTGTAATGTAGTCTGCGTTGGCGTAGGTTTGGTTTCAAAACTTTGCCTAAGCTGTTTGATCGTTGCGCGCGCATCGCTGGCTTTCATGCATTGCAGGGTTAAAAACTGCATGATGGTGGCTTTATAATCATGATTCACTTGCTCGGCAAACGCGCTAAAATTAGCGGGGTCAACACCTGCTGACCAATCTGCACTACTCACAAACTTAGGGGTAGAGCCCACCAAAATCAGTCGCCTAATTCTATCTGGTTGATTCAATGCAATACGTTGTGCAACCAAGCCGCCAAGTGACCAACCTAACACATCAGAGACTCCTGGGATAACTTCAGCCACTTCATCAGCCAAGTTATATAAATGATAAGGTTCTACGGGACGGCTACTGCCCATCCCAGGCAAATCCACCAGATATAGCATGTATTTTGCCGACAGGCGTTTGATTAGCGGCTGCCAGACGCCACTGTGCATGCCCCAGCCGTGTATCATGACCAGTGGCTGGCCCTGGCCGATAATCTCTACATGACAACTCATTCCATTACCTTTTCTGCAATATTCAGTGCTTCTGCTAGTTTAATCACATCTTGCTCAGTGTGTGCTGCTGAAAGCGAAATACGTAGCCGCGCCGTATTTACTGGCACGGTGGGCGGGCGAATGGCTGGCACTAAAATTCCCAGCTTTTGTAAGTACTCACTTAGGCCAATTGCCTGATGATTGCTTCCAACAACCAACGGCTGTACTGCGGTTTCTGATGGTAACAGCTGCCAATTTTTTAAGTGCAAATGCTGCTTAAGGGTGGCAATCAAGTGTTGCAAATGTGCGCGCAAGTCATCGCCCTGCTCAATTATTTTGATCGATTCAATCAGTGTGGCAGATAACGCAGGCGGCGCAGGCGTGCTATAGACATAGCTTTTTGCAGTTTGGATTAAATAATCAATCACCACTTGCTGACCTGCCACAAATGCGCCCGCCACACCCGCTGCCTTGCCTAAAGTCGCCATATAAATCAACCGAGGTGACTTAAGGTTAAAGTGACTCAAGCTGCCTTTACCATGCTGACCCAACACACCAAAACCATGTGCATCATCCACATATAGATAGGCATCATATTGCTCACACAGTTTCAAATAATCGGGTAGCGGCGCAATATCGCCATCCATACTAAACACTGCGTCAACTGCAATTAATTTATGTTTGGCAGTGCTGACTTTAAGCAATTTTTCCAGCGCCACAACATCGTTATGCGCAAAGCGATGAAACTCTGCCAGCGAATAATAGCCGCCATCGTTTAAACAGGCATGATTGAGTTTATCGGCAAAAATCGCATCACCACGCCCTACCAGCGCCCCGAGCACGCCTATATTCGCCATGTAACCCGTAGAAAAAACTAAGGCTGCAGGTAATTCGACAAATTGAGCGAGTATTTTTTCCAGTTCATCGTGGTAGCGATGATGCCCAGTGATTAGATTCGATGCACCACTGCCCACACCTGAGTCACCTGCTGCTGCCTGCAGCGCAGAAATGAGTTTGGGGTGGTTAGCCAAACCCAAATAATCGTTGCTGCAAAACGATAAATAATCATGCCCATTTGCCACAATATATTCTGCTTGCGGCGAGTCCAACAAGCGGCGCTGGCGCAACAAACCATCGGCTTTGCGCTGAACCAGTTCTTTTTGTAAGTCTGCAAGCAGACTTAGTTCTAATTGCAACGCGACTAGCATCAGATTTTATTAATACCTAGCTTGTTAAATAAAGCTCTGTCAGTTTCGGCTTCTGGGTTGGCGGTTGTGAGTAATTTTTCACCATAAAAAATACTGTTTGCGCCTGCAATAAAGCACAGTGCCTGAATGCCCTCATGCATGCTTTGACGGCCGGCTGATAAGCGCACAAAACTGTGCGGCATGGTAATGCGCGCAGCAGCAATGGTGCGCACAAATTCAATCGGGTCGAGCGCATCTGTACCATGTAAAGGTGTGCCTTCAACCTGCGTTAATAAATTAATCGGCACACTTTCGGGCGGACGTTCCATATTGGCCAATTGCGCCAATAACCCTGCACGCTGGTTGCGTGATTCACCCATGCCAATAATACCGCCGCTACACACATGAATATCTACACTACGCACCCGATCTAATGTATCCAATCTGTCTTGATAAGTGCGGGTAGTAATCACATCGCCGTAAAATTCTGGCGCAGTATCTAAGTTGTGGTTGTAATAATCCAAACCAGCGTCTTTTAATTGCTCAGCTTGACCATCTTTTAACATCCCCAAAGTGGCACAAGTTTCAAGCCCCATGGCTTTCACTTCAGCAATCATTTTGAGCACAGGTTCTAAGTCGCGCTGCTTCGGTCCGCGCCATGCTGCACCCATGCAGAAACGGCTGGCGCCATTGTCTTTAGCCTCTTGTGCAGCTTTCACCACTTCATCCAAAGCCATCAGCGGTTCATTTTCCACCTCTGTGTGGTAACGCGCAGCTTGCGGGCAATAGCCACAATCCTCACTGCAACCACCTGTTTTTATTGATAAAAGTGTACTCACTTGCACTGCATTCGGGTTGTGGTGCTCACGATGTATAGTTTGTGCTTGATGAATTAAATCGCTAAACGGTAGCTCAAATAAAGCCACAATTTCATCTACACTCCACCGATTTACAGTGACTGTTTTACTTTTACAGGATTTCAGTAAATCTGTGCTTATAATGGATTCCTGGCTCGCGTTTTGTCTTGTTTCAAGCTTTGTCTCAAGCATGGTGTGCCTTTATAGATGATGGTATGTGACTGTTTATCCTATGAATTATAAGCTGTAAAGATGATATGAAGCAAATTGTTTACAACTGGTTAAAAAATAACCATCTGTTTAATTTTGAGCATTATAAGCGGATTTTATTTAAGCAAAGCTGCCTGTTATGTGCGTCCCGTATCGATACCGCAAAGAACAGCAATGTTCTAATTAATAGCGATGCGGTGTGCAAGGCATGTCTAAAGGATTTACCTTGGCATCCAACAAATTCTTGTCCACAATGTGGCTTAACATCAAATGGTCAGTTGTGCGGTAGCTGCATTAGTGCGCCACCCGACTTTGATATCACCCACGCGGTATTTCTTTACCAGTTCCCAATTGATGCCATGATGCAACGTTACAAATATGGCAACAGCTTAAATCTAAGTGATATCTTTGGTAAATTTCTAAGCGAAAAAGTGCTTCGTGAACGCCAGTCAAAAAATATTGATTTAATTATCCCTATGCCCATGCATCCGCAACGCTTAAAAGTGCGTGGGTTTAACCAAGCCATTGAAATTGCCAAGGCTTTAAATAGTAGTTTAACCAACTCTACAATACTTGATTACAAAACTGCGATTAGACAAAAACTCGCCCCACCGCAGGCCAGTTTGCCATTAAAGCAGCGGGTAAAAAATATCAAAGGCGCGTTTGGAGTAAAAAGCGATTTAGCTGGGAAACGTATCGCGATAATTGATGATGTGATGACCTCAGGGGCCAGTCTGAACGAACTTGCTAAAACCTTAAAAAAAGCAGGCGCTGAACATGTAGAATGCTGGGTAGTGGCACGTACATTGCCACACAAATAAATTAATCAACCAACACACTCACATAAATCATGTTCCATATTGCGCTGTTTGAACCAGAAATTCCACCTAACACAGGTAATATTATCCGTCTTTGCGCTAATACAGGCGCAACTTTGCATTTGATTGAGCCGTTGGGTTTTAAGCTTGAGGACAAGCAACTCAAGCGTGCCGGGCTTGATTACCACGAATATGCCAATTTACAAGTTCACAAAAATTGGACAGATTTCAAATTGGCCTTGGCAGGAAAGCGGCTATTTGCAATCACTACAAAAGGCAGTCAAAACTATGCGAAAGTAAATTATTCTGCAAACGATGTGTTTGTGTTTGGCCCAGAAACACGTGGTTTACCAGAAGCCATTCGTAATGAATTTTTGCCTGATTTTAGACTACGTTTGCCGATGTTACCAGACAGTCGCAGCCTAAATCTGTCTAATAGCGCCGCGGTGTTATTATACGAAGCTTGGCGACAACTTGACTTCAAGAATGGCCTGTAAGGGCTATAAAAAAACTTTGATTTATGCTGGTAATTTATGTAACCTTGTACCTCATTATGTGCTTAAAAATTAAAAGACAATTTTAATGATTACTTTACCTAACCTAGCTATTCTGGACTTAATAATTTTAGCGATTATTTTGCTCGCATTGTGCTTTTGGTTAGTCTCACGCCTATCTGAAGCGCGTCTTAAAAAAACCATACAAAAAGAATCCGATGCTTCACTTTATGAATCGCAATTCAGTTGCGTGATATTTAGCCCTGGCAATCATGCATGCAAAAGCGCACATGCCTACCAAACCAAGCCTATATTGACTAAGGACGCACCTGAATTACCTTTGCGCGGCTGTGATGCTGGAACATGTGGGTGCAGTTTGTTGCAGTTTGATGATAGACGCACGGGCACTGACAGAAGAGATAGAGAAGTGCTCGACGAAAAAAGAAGGCTAGCTTATGCCAACAAGCGCAGGTTGAAGGACCGCAGGAGAGCTTCTATCAGGGAGTTTTTACTTCCTGAGTACCGCTCCTTTAGCTAGCCATTAGCAGTATTCGTTGTCAGCATTGCAAGTTTAAACGCCGTCTGCCTTTTGTGTGCGCCCTAGCAGATCGATTACCGCTTGTTTAGCTGATTTTCCGTGAGTTAAAGCTTGGTTTACTTCATAGGTAATCGGCATATCAACACCCATGCCATCCGCACGACGCATCACTTCACGCGCAGTATTGACGCCTTCAGCCACATGCCCCAACCCTTTAAGTACATCCTCCAGTGCCTTACCAGAAGCCAGCTGCAGGCCAACTTCGCGGTTTCTGGAATACTGCCCAGTACAGGTTAACATTAAATCGCCGGCACCCGCCAAGCCCATAAAGGTGTCAGATTTTGCTCCTAGCGCCATGCCAAAACGTGTAATTTCTGCCAGCCCGCGCGTGATCATGGCGGCACGTGCATTATTGCCAAAGCCCATGCCATCACTAATACCGGCTGCAATCGCCATCACGTTTTTCACCGCACCGCCTACAGATACACCAATGACATCGGTGCTGTTGTATACGCGTAAATTACCACCATGAATTAAAATTGCCGCAGCCAATGCAAAATCAGCATCGTTGGCGGCCAATGTTACCGCTGTCGGCAATCCCCGTACCAGTTCTGCCGCAAAACTTGGGCCCGAAAGTGCCCCCCAATGCTGGCCAGAAATTTTAGGGTCACCCAACTCTTCCAAGGCAACCTCGTGTGGAAGTTTGGCAGTTTGCGGCTCCAACCCTTTGTGTGCCCAGACTATCGGCTGCGTGGATTTTAATGCCTTGATATCTTTTAAAATACTGCGAAAGCCCGCGGTTGGCACGACAGATAAAATGATATCGGCACCCTGAATGGCAACACCTAGATCATCTTCGATTTGTAAATTATCGTGAAACTTAAAGTCGCCCAAATACAGGGGATTAGCTCGGGATTTTCGCATGCCAGAAACATGGCCGCTATTGCGCGCCCATAGGCTTACGTGATGCTGATTGCTAATATGCATAGCCAGCGCGGTGCCCCATGCGCCAGCGCCTAAAACAGCGATCTTTCTCACTTAGCTAACTCGAACATCAATTTGCGAGACCCATTAATTAGCACCCCATAATTTGTCTACCTGCACAAACCCTGTTAAGCCGTCGCGGTGCTTCACCTTCACCCAATTATTGTTAGCACCGCCAGCAACCAACTCCAGTACTACATCTTTTTCTACCGTAGCCACTAACGCAGAACCTGCATCTTCCGCTGCTTTAATATCAGTTTTGGCCAGCACCAGCACTGTGCGCTTTGTACTTAGCGATGGGCTTTCGACCCAGCTTAAGCCGCCTTGTTTATCACGCACTTTAATCCAGTCACCCAAATTAACGATGACCTCAACCGGGTAGCCAATGCCCAAGATATATAACTTGCTGGCTTCTTTGGAGGGGGCATCGTAGGTGATGACTTTAGGTAGTGCGATAGAGCGGAAATCTAAAGCCTGAGCAGAAAAAGAAAATGCCAGACCAGCAAAAAGTATATAAAACTTTGCTGCACCTAGCATACGCTTGAGCCTTAATTTAAATTTAGTTGGCTTTTGCAGCATTTTCAGCCTGCTGTTTTTGCTGCATATAAAGCGCTTCAAAATTAATGGGGTTGAGCAGCACTGGCGCAAAACCAGCACGGGTCACCATATCTGACACCGCCTCGCGCGCATATGGGAATAAAATATTTGGGCAAGTGATTGCCAAAATGGGTTCCAAATTCTCACCTGGTACGTTGCGAATGGCAAAAATACCCGCTTGCGTAGCCTCTACCAGGAATGCGGTTTTATCGCCAATTTTTGCTGTCACAGTGACTTTAATCGTCACTTCAAAGATGCCATCATCTAACTTTTGTGCAGCATTGCCCAGTTCTACGTTTACTTGCGGCGCTGTACGCTCGGTAAAAATTTGTGGCGCATTCGGCACTTCAATCGAGGCGTCTTTAACATAGAGCTTTTCTATACCGAAGCCCGGTTGTGCGTCTTGTGTTGCTTCTGCTGAAGCCGCTTGGTTTTCTTTTACGTCTTGTTGTTTTGCCATGTGTGCTCCTAAACGATTAGCGTTGTTAAGTTAAAGTGGGTAAATTTAAGCCAGTTATTTTTAAAACCAGCAAACTAAAAACTGATGCATTTTAGCCGCTTATTGGTTTTTATTCAGCAAAATATTACTGCGCTAGCAACGGGTCCAATCCACCCGCCCTATCCAGCGCACGTAATTCATCAAAACCACCAACATGCTGCTCGTCGATATAAATTTGTGGCACTGTGCGGCGACCCGTTTTTTCCATCATGACTACACGTTGTTCAGGCTGTAAATCCACACGGATTTTGTTGATTTCTTTTACCCCTTTAGCCAGTAATAAGCGTTCTGCATTAATGCAGTATGGGCAAACAGCGGTTGTATACATCACAATATTCGCCACAGCGTTAACTCTTCACCAA
>JAKFEP010000218.1:0-13665 GCA_036675645.1 Methylotenera sp.
GCACCTTGGTTGACTGCCAACTCGAGTAAATACGTGCTGTACAAGTACTCGTTATCAAATGGTGGATCTTTGCGCATAATAATTGCATCAAAGTTTTTGGGAGAGATTTCTTTTTTGTCGTTAAGTGTGTACCAAATAACACCTTCGTTGAAATTAAATTCAGCAGCGCTTATCTTAACCAGTTCATTGTGCAAAAAAACATCATGTTGTAAGCAGATATACAGCGTATGGCCGCGTGAGGCTGCTTCGCGCATAATCGCTACGCTGGTGTCTTTGTAGATTTTTAAGCTATCCAGTGGATCGATAATAAACAGTAGTTTCATGATAGTCAGTTAATTATTGATTCAAAGGATCTGTTTCTTGCAACTCAATCGCCGCAGCTAATAAAGCCAAGCGGGCAACCACACCGTAAGCATAAAAACGATTGGGCACAGTGTCAGGGGCGTCAGCGCAATCGGGTAAAGTGCATGGCTTCTCAAATGCGAGAGGCTCAAAGTGAGAGCCTGGCGCGTTTAAATTTTCATCTGCTTCACGACCCGTATGCACACGGTAAAAACCGCCAATCACAAAGTGATCCATCATATATACAACCGGTTCGGCAACCGCATCGTTGATGCTTTCAAACGTATATACGCCTTCTTGAATAATCACTTCTGAGACTTGTTGGCCCTCTTTGATAACGGACATTTTATTACGTGCTTTGCGGTTTAAATCGCGTACATCATCCGGCGATTTCACTGTCATAATCCCCATACCATAAGTGCCAGCATCTGCTTTTACAATGACGAATGGGTCTTGTGTAATGCCATATTCAGCGTATTTAAGCTTAATTTTATTCAATAACAATTCTACATTGGCAGCTAAACAATCCTCACCTGTACGCGCATGAAAATCAATCTCGCCACAGGTGGTAAAGTATGGATTAAGCAACCATTCATCTATGCCTAAAAGTTTGGAAAAGTCGGCAACAACACGATTATATGCTTCAAAATGCAGTGATTTTCGTCTAACGTGCCAGCCTGCATGCAATGGCGGAATTAAATCCTGCTCAAGATTTTTGAGTATATCGGGTACACCGCCTGATAAATCGTTATTCAGCAAAATGGCACAACTATCAAAATCGCCTAATTGCGGGTTTATTAACTTAATGCGATTACCAACTCGCACCACAGGCTCTAATAATAATGGTGTTCCATCATGTGTTTCGATTGTGGTTGGCTGCGTGATTTCCGGGTTAATACTGCCGATGCGTACATCCAGGCCAGCCGCTTTCATGATATTGACCAGCTCAACCACGTTGCGCAGATAATAAGTATTGCGCGTGTGATTTTCAGGAATAATCATTAACCGGTGTGCTTCTGGGCAGACTTTTTCAACAGCCACTTGTGCGGCTTGTACGCTTAAACTTAAAAATTCCGGATTAAGGTTGTTAAAGCCGCCCGGAAATAAATTGGTGTCTACCGGGGCTAATTTAAAACCGGCGTTGCGTAAATCGACTGAAGCATAAAATGGCGAGGCATATTCCAGCCACTGAGAACGAAACCAGTGTTCGATTTTTGGCATGTCTTGTAACATGCGCGTTTCCAAGCTTAGGAGTGGGCCGCTGAGTGCAGTTGTTAAATGTGGAACCATGAGTTTCCCTAAACGATATGATTAGCCTGTAAATCGGCATGATAGCTACTTCTTACCATGGGGCCACTGGCAGTGTTATTAAAGCCCATGTTATCGGCTTTATGTTTCAATTCATCAAAAATAATGGGCTCAACGTAGCGCATCACTGGCAAATGATGCACGCTGGGCTGCAAATATTGACCAAGGGTTAGCATGCTGACGCCATGGGCGCGCAAATCCTGCATCACTTGCAAAATCTCTTCGTCGGTTTCACCCAAGCCGAGCATTAAGCCAGATTTTGTCGGGATATGCGGATACATCTCAGAAAATGTTTTTAACAAATCCAGCGAGTTTTGATAATCTGAGCCTGGACGTGCTTGTTTGTATAGGCGCGGCACAGTTTCCAGGTTATGGTTCATCACATCAGGTGGTGCTTTACGTAAAATTTCTAATGCCACATCAAGCCGTCCGCGGAAATCAGGCACCAGGATTTCAATCTTGATGTTGGGTGAAGCTTCACGCACTGCGTGAATGCAATCGACAAAATGTTGTGCGCCACCATCTTTTAAGTCGTCACGATCAACAGAAGTAATGACCACATATTTCAATCGCATTTGTGCGATGGTGCGAGCCAAATTTGCTGGTTCATTGACATCGGGTGGTAATGGTTTGCCATGCGCAACATCGCAAAATGGGCAGCGGCGTGTACAAATGTCGCCTAAAATCATGAAGGTGGCTGTGCCGCTACTGAAGCATTCGCCAATGTTTGGGCAACTGGCTTCTTCACAGACAGTATGCAGATTGTTCTCGCGCAGTACCTTTTTGATTTCTTGAAAACGCAATGAATCTGGCACTTTCATCCGTATCCATTCAGGCTTACGCAGCATGGGCTGTGGCACGATTTTAATCGGGATACGTGCAGTTTTTTCCGCGTCAATTTGTTTGACGCCAGCAACCTTCTTACTTGTTACTGGGTTGTTGAATATTGTGTTAGTTAAATTGTTCATGGATTAAAATTATCGCTTAGTTTTTGTAATAGCAGTTCGCCTATCTGTGCGCAGTTTTGCGTAATGCCTAAATCTTTAGTTTGTGTCACTTCAAGTCCCACATAGCCACAAGGATCAATGGCAGAAAAAGGGATTAGATCCATTTCCACATTTAAGCTTAAGCCATGATAACAGCAATTATTTTTTAGGCGCAAACCTAGAGAGGCAATTTTTTTGCATTTGCCATCCGTCTGGACATAGACGCCCGGTGCGTCGGGCATGGTGCTGGCTTTCACGTTAAATTGTGCCAATACACCAATGATGCTGGCTTCCATCAAGTTGACGAGCTGGTGCACATTGAGGTTGCGGCGTTTTAAATCGACGAGTAAATAAATGACCGCTTGGCCTGGCCCATGATAGGTGATTTTCCCACCACGATCGACCAATGCGAGGGGGATGTTATTCTGCGGTAAACGTACATTTTTACGATTTAAACCGAGTGTATAAATGGCAGGATGTTCGGTTAGCCATAATTCATCTGCAGTTTCGTTAGTTCGATCAAAGGTAAACGCTTGCATGGCGGCTAGCGTGGTCTGATAGTCGGTTAAGCCTAAGTGGCGAGTGATGACAGGCATGTTAAACGCTGGCGTGAATTAAAGCGTCACTTTTACCATGGGATGAGATGTTAATGCACGGTAAATATCATCTAGCTGTGGTTTAGATGTTACATAAACATTGCAGGTCAGGCTAATATATTTACCGCCAGAACTGCCGCGCATTTCTATATTGGCAGTACTAAAACTGGGGTTTAGCTGTTGAATCGTTTTAACAATTTCTGCTGTAAAGTCCACATGTGTTTCCCCCATGACTTTAATTGGAAAATCACAAGGAAATTCAATTAAGGTTTTTGCGCTTTCTGCTGAATTATCGGGTTGTGGTAAATGCTTTTCCATACTGGTTCAGGTAAACAGGGACACTATTTATTGCAACATCAGGCGAATGCTATCAGCAATCCTGCCAAAGAAACCTGCTTGATTAACTGCATTTAAAGCCAATAATTTTTGTTCATTGATGATTTTGTTATCTAAGCGAAACGTGATTTTCCCGATGACTTGACCTGCTGAAATCGGCGCGATCAAAGGTTGCTGGCTCGTCATGGTAGCTTTGACTTTTGCATAATCGCCTTTAGGCAAGGTCAGGTAAAAATCTTTAGCAAGTGTAGCTGTAACCACTTTATCTTGACCTTTAAAAACGCGCAATTTATTAATAGCTTGTGCTTGCTTATACACTAAGGTGGATTCGTAAAATTGAAAGCCGTAGTTGAGCAGTTTTTGGCTTTCAGTTGCGCGCATGGCTTCACTGGTTGCACCCAAAATAACCGAAACCAAACGTGTATCACCACGCTTAGAAGATGCGATTAAGCAGTAACCAGCAGACTCTGTATGACCAGTTTTCATGCCGTCGACATTGGTGTCTAGCCACAGCAGGCGGTTGCGATTGGGCTGTGTGATTTTATTATAGGTGTATTCTTTAACCGAATACAACCTGTGATATTCTTGCGGAAAATCGCGAATCAAGGCATTGGCTAACAAGGCTAAATCGCTAGCTGTAGTGTAGTGATTTCCATCTGGCAAGCCAGTCGCATTCACAAAATTAGTATTATTTAAACCCAGTTTTTTGCCTTGTTTGTTCATCATGTGAGCAAACTGTTCTTCGGCACCTGCAACGCCTTCGGCTAAAGCAATCGATGCATCATTACCCGATTGGATAATCATGCCATGTAGAAGCTCATCTACAGTGACAGGTTTATTCGGCTCGATAAACATTTTAGAGCCTTCGACTTTCCATGCTTTTTCGCTGACAGGTAAGCTTTGGTCCAGCTTTAAATGACCTTGCTTGATCGCATCAAACACGACATAAGCGGTCATGATTTTGGTAAGCGATGCAGGTTCAATACGTGCATCTTTATTGTACGAGGCAATCACATTGCCACTATTAAAATCTTGCAATAAATAGGATTTAACCGCTAACGAAGGCGGTGGCGCTACTTGCGCCGCTGAAGCGAAAGATGTTAGTAGTAAGAAAAGCGCGAAGGTAAAGTTAAAAATTTTATGCATATTGAGATTTTATTGATTCACTGTAATTGCGGGAATATTGAGTTTTCTACGAATATCAGCAGCCGTTTTATCTGCCGCTGGCCTTGATTCAAAAGGGCCAATTTTTAAGCGGTGCAATCCATTATTATACACTTTGTTAATGCCTGAATTTTGGTCAATATCTAAACCTTGCAGTTTGTTAATTAGACTATCAGCATTAATCTCATTTTTAAATGCCCCTGCTTGCACAAAAAATCCGCTTAAGAGCTCACTATTATTAGTTGGAATGATAGCCATTTGTTCAACTTGCGTAGCAGTGGTGACTGGTTCGGCTGCTACAAGTGCGACGGGTTTCGCTTCTACATCCTGATAGCTACTCGCCTTATCGGGGTCTATCGCTTCTACTTCCACCAGTGTACTGCCCTTGTTGGTATAACCCAGCCTGTAGGCGGCTGCAAACGATAAATCAATAATACGATTATGTTTAAACGGCCCTCTATCATTCACACGTACAATCACCCAACGGCCATTTGCGGGGTTGGTTACTTTTACGTAACTGGGTAGCGGCAAGATAGTATGTGCTGCCGTCATGCTGTACATATCATAGATTTCGCCATTAGAGGTCTTTCTGCCATGAAAGCGTTTGCCGTACCACGAAGCGATGCCACGCTCCTTATAAGGTTGGTAGCTAGTCATAGGCTTGTAGGTAGCGCCTAAGGCTTTATAGGGACGATTGGTGCGGCTGTTTAGCGGTTCTTTTTTAGGGATCGCATTGGGAATGCTCGCAATATTGTTTGGCGGATTGTCGCCTGGGCCGTCATCCAGGTAATAGCCGCCGGGTTTTGTGGGTTCTGACGTTGCAGACTTGTCTGTAGGCGTCGGTGAAGGTGTTGTGGTTGAAGGTGGCTTGCTTGCGGTTGGCGGTGCGGATGCTGGCTTGACTATCTTTTTGCCACCACAGGCCACCAAAAAAGTACAACAGAATATAAATAGCAATGCATTTTTTTTCACTGTAATTCTCTTTTTTAAATTATTTCAACCTGCGGCAACCATTTTTTTGTGGGTTTGTATGCTCATTAAAATGCCAAAGCCCAATAGCAAGGTTACCATCGAGGTGCCGCCGTAACTGATTAAGGGTAATGGTACACCCACTACAGGCAATATACCGCTGACCATGCCAATGTTGACAAAGCAATAAGTAAAAAATGTCAATGTGATGCTGCCAGCCAATAAACGGGTAAAGGTGCTTTTGGCTTGGACAGCAATCACCAGGCCGCGTGCAATAATTAAGCTAAATAATACCAATAAAATTAAATTACCTGCCATACCAAACTCTTCACCAAACACGGCAAAAATAAAGTCCGTGGTGCGTTCTGGTAAAAAATCCAACTGGCTTTGTGTGCCATTGAGCCAGCCTTTGCCAGTGGTGCCGCCTGAGCCTAACGCAATGGTTGCTTGAATGGTGTGGTAACCGGCGCCTAATGGGTCTTGCGTGGGGTCGATTAAAATTTCGATACGACGCCGCTGATAGTCATGTAGCATTGACCAAAATACGGGCGTTAACGCACCCAGTAGCACAGCGCTGCCCACAATAAATTTCCAGCTTAAGCCTGCTAAAAAAATCACAAACAGTCCTGATGCGCTAATTAACAGTGATGTCCCTAAATCCGGTTGTTTCATTATCATGGCAACAGGAATCAGCAACAAGACCGTGGCAATTAAAAAATCGGCGATGCTCGGATTGGATTCGCGCTTAGAAAAAAACCAGGCTAGCATCATTGGTACAGCAATCTTCATAATCTCCGAAGGTTGGATTTTGATAATGCCTATATCTAACCATCTTTGCGCACCGTGACTGATATGGCCAAAGACTTCTACCGCAATCAGCAATAAAATGCCGAACAGATATAGGGGTGGTGCGGCGCGCTCCAGTAGCTGCGGCTGAATATTCGATACTACCCACAGCGCCACCAGTGCTACAGCAATATTGATCAATTGGGCACTGACACGCTCTATATTTTCCCCAGAGGCGCTGTATAACACAAATAAACCGACTAGTATGGTGAACAGGAGGCAACCCATTAAAAATGAATCAATATGCCTAAATAAGCCATGCAGCAATTTACTAATCATAATGTTCTACTTCAGGCGCGTTGGTTACAGAATTAGCAGAGCTAGCACCGTTAACGGCATCTGGCTTTTCGGTGTCGGGGGTGGGAGCTTCAACCACAGGTAATTTACCTAATAAATAATAATCCATTACTTTACGTGCAATTGGCCCAGCCGTAGAGCCGCCATGCCTTCCGTTTTCAACAATCACCGCTACTGCAATGGTTGGATTTTCTGCTGGGGCATAAGCAATAAATAAGGCATGGTCGAGATGCCGTTCATTGATTAATTTTTCGTTGTATTTTTCATTTTGTTTGATGCCAATCACTTGCGCGGTACCCGTTTTTGCGGCGATGCTATAGCCCGCATTGGCACCTACACTGGCAGCAGTGCCACCAGGCAGGGTAACATCTATCATGCCGAGGCTGACTAATTCCAAGTTGGCATCGTCTAAAATAATTTTATCATTTACAACCGCTGGGGTTGGTGTGGAGACGAGTGTATTAGCATCTACTATCGCCGAAACCAGGCGCGGGCGCATCGCCACCCCTTTGTTAGCTAAAATAGCCGTTGCTTGTGCCAATTGCATTGGCGTAGCTAAAGTGTAGCCTTGACCGATCCCAACAATCACTGTTTCGCCCATATACCAAGGCTGTTTAAAGCGTCGCTGTTTCCATTCGGGCGTAGGCAGTAACCCACCGACTTCGCCTGCAATATCGATGCCGCTTTTCCTACCAAAGCCAAAATGACGCACAAAATCAGTCAGTCTTTCAATTCCCAGCTCCATTGCCAAACCGTAAAAAAACGTATCGCATGAAATGGTAATCGCTTTACGCATATCAACGTTGCCATGTCCACCCGGCTTCCAGTCGCGATAACGATGGCGGCTATTGGGTAAAGTAAAATAACCAGCATCGCTAATGCTGTAAGGCGGTTTACGCTTGCCAGCCTCTAGCCCAGCCAAAGCGACAAATGGCTTAAAGGTGGAACCGGGTGGATATACACCGCGCAATGGACGATTAATCAGCGGCTTATCTAATGACTCGTTGAGTAACCTCCAGTTTTCAACATCAATGCCACCTACAAATAGATTTGAATCAAAAGTCGGCATGCTGACAAACGCTAATACTTCGCCAGTGCTAGGTTTAATTGCCACTAATGCGCCGCGCCGCTCGCCAAATGCAGTCTCAGCGATTTCTTGTAATTTACTGTCGGCTGATAACACTAAATTACTGCCAGACGTGGGGGCTAAACTTGACAGCACGCGCACCGCCTTACCATCAGCATCAATTTCTACCTGCTGAAAGCCTGTAGTGCCATGCAAAACAGCTTCATAGGATTGCTCGACGCCACTTTTGCCAATATGGTCAGTGCCTTTGTAATTAGATAGCACGTTTTGTTCTGCCAGTTTAATTAAGTCCTTATCGTTAATCCGACCGATATAACCCACCATGTGCGCACCTTGTTTGCCCCGTGGATAATGCCTGAATAGGCGGGATTTAAGCTCAACGCCGGGGAAGCGATAGCGATTGACGGCGAATTTAGCTGCTTCCACTTCGTTTAGATGCGTGCGTAAGGGGATGCTCTCAAAGGTGCGGCTTTCGTTTTTTTGCTTTTTAAAACGCTTTAAGTCAACGGCGCTTACTTCTACCAGTTGTCTAATTTCCTCAATGGTGGCATCTAGATTTTCTACTTTAGAGGGCGTGATTTCTAAAGTATAGACAAAGAAATTATGCGCGAGCACCACACCATTCCTGTCTGTAATCAAACCGCGATTAGGGGTAACCGGCACGACTGAGATGCGGTTGCTTTCGGCTAGGGTCTGGTAGTAATCATAACGATTGATTTGCAAAAAATAAAAGCGGATTGCTAGTAAAGAAAATGCAAAAAGCACAAGCAAGCCAAGTACACCTAACCTTAGCTTAAAATTATGTAATTCGTTCTGGTAGTTTTTAAGTTCGCGACGGGTGTTCATTGCTGTATTGATGGGTTTTCTTATAATTTGGTTTTAGGCCGCGTTAAGCCACCAAAAATTAGAATCATCATTTGCCATAATATTAGGCCAGTGAGAATTGGCCATACATAATGCCAGCCAGGATTCTCGTTGCCAGCAAATAATTTTAACAGCAGCATCAGTACGCGCTCTAGGGTTAATAAGGCGAAAATATAGCCAGCCAGTTGCCAAGTATTAAACAACACCAATCTACGTTGATAGCTGAGGGCAGCAAAGGCGGTAACGGTGAAGCTTAAAGCGTGCTGGCCGAGCAGGCTACCTGTAGCTAAATCTACTAGTAAACCAGCAGCCCAAGCGGTACCTACACTGCATAAGCTAGGTGCACGCAGTAGCCAATATAACAGCACGACCAACACAAAGTCTGGGCGAAAAATGATGCCCTGCCCCACCCACGGAAACAATTGGCATAGCAATGCAATAAACAGCGTAAAGTAAATACTCACTATATTAGTGTGACGCATTGGGTTTAGCCTCACGCTGAGTCTGAAGGTTTAAAATCTTTTTAGCTGAGTCAGTTTTTTCAACTACTTTCCCTACGTCACGTCTATCGTCTTTGACTTCCGGCAGTGCTAGCAACAGTAATTGTAAATGGTTGGTAACCTCTGCGATCGGGGTGCAGATAATTTTGGCAAAAGGGGATTCCGGGTTTTGCAAAATCTGCGTCACTGTAGCTACCGCCAAGCCAGCAGGATAGACGCCATCAATGCCAGAAGTGACCAGTTTGTCGCCAATTTTAATATCGACATTGGTGGGTAAGTAAGGAATATCGAGTTTGTTGCCCTCGCCAAAGGCAATGGCCCGTAGCTGGTTGCGCTCAATTTGAATAGGTATGGATAGTTCTTTATCGGTAATTAATGTGACTTCACTGGTAAAAGGGTACACGCGCGTCACCTGGCCGATGACGCCCTTCGAGTCAACGACGGCTTGGCCCGCCTTTACCGTATGTTGACTGCCTCGATTGACGACTACGATACGGGTAAAAGGGTCGCGCCCCATGTGAGAAATCTCACCTAGAATGGCATTCGGTTGTATCGGCATATCGCCATTCAACAAACTACGTAAATGCTTGTTTTCGGCGGTGATGGTGCTGAGGCGCTGCAGCATGACTTTGTGCTCAAATGCCTGTTGCTTAAGCACATAATTTTCCTGCACCAGCTCGTTGTGTACAGAGAAGTATTTGTTAATATCGCGATACCATTCACTTGGCGCGTTAGCTATGATTTCCAAGGGATGCAATGCGGCAATAAACCCTTGCCGTATGTGGGACAGATAATTGAGCCGCGCATCAACTGCCATAAAAATAATGGAGAGTGCACTAAAAAACACCATGCGAGAGAAAGCATTGGCACCGCGGACGAAAAAAGTAGGAGTTTGTTGAGACTCTAGCTTTTGATGAACACCTTTAAGCATGCCAACGTGGTGGATATGATGATTCTGGAAACCTTATTTTATGCATGTGAAAAGGTTACTCATGTGCAAACACATTGCCTAGTTTATCCATCTCTTCTAGTGCGCGACCACAGCCACGCGCTACACATGTCAGCGGGTCTTCTGCTACGATGACAGGCAAACCAGTTTCTTCAACCAGCAATCTGTCTAGGTCGCGTAACAAAGCACCTCCGCCTGTTAACACCATGCCTTTTTCAGCAATGTCGGCACCTAACTCTGGCGGAGTTTGCTCTAAAGCTGATTTTACTGCGCCCACTATGGCATTCAATGGCTCGGTTAGCGCCTCAAGAATTTCGTTGCTGGAGATTGTAAATTTACGCGGCAAGCCTTCTGCCAAGTTGCGGCCAGTCACTTCCATTTCTAATACTTCACTGCCAGGGAAAGCCGAGCCGATTTTCTTTTTAATGGCTTCAGCGGTAGGCTCAGAAATCTGCATGCCATAGTTACGGCGAATGTAATCAATAATCGCTTGATCGAATTTATCACCACCTACACGTTCTGATTTAGCGTACACAATGCCACCAAGAGAGATGACACCCACTTCTGTAGTGCCGCCACCAATATCTACCACCATGCTGCCGGTTGCTTCAGCCACTGGCATGTCAGCACCAATCGCTGCGGCCATCGGCTCTTCAATTAAAAATACTTGTTTTGCGCCTGCACGCTCGGCCGATTCTTTAATAGCGCGGCGTTCTACTTGGGTGGAGCCAACGGGCACGCAGATAATAATGCGCGGACTGGGTGAAAACCAGCGGGCTTCGTGCACTTTACGGATAAAATATTTGAGCATTTGCTCGGTAATGGTGAAGTCAGCAATTACGCCATCTTTCATCGGGCGAATGGCTTGAATATTCGCTGGTGCGCGTCCTAACATGCCTTTGGCGTCTGCACCAACGGCCAGCAACACTTTTTTGCCGCCGGGACCGCCTTCAGTACGAATCGCCACCACTGAAGGTTCGTCTAATACGATGCCTCTGCCTCGCGCGTAAATCAGAGTATTGGCAGTACCTAAATCGATGGCTAAATCATTAGAAAAGTAACTATTTATAAAACCGAACATATTGTTTTATCCTATGCTTTGCGCAAACGTTTACATGACTTGCTATGTGTACTAAAGCCACGCTTTAAAATCAAGGTATAATAACTTATATTGTGGCTAAAATTAAGTATCGTGGCTAAATTTTAGTTACATTTACATATTGTTACAAACAAAAAAATCCAACGATTACCGAAATTATTTTATGGCACTCAACATCTCCGATATAAAACGCATTGCGCATTTGGCACGACTTGAAATTAGTGAGCAAGAGGCCACGCAAACGCTTACCAAACTCACAGGAATTCTAGGTTTGATCGAACAAATGCAGGCAGTGGATACAACAGGCATTACACCCATGTCACATTCACAAGATGTGGTGCAAAGGTTACGTGATGACGTGGTGACCCAAACCAATATGCGTGAGGCTTTTCAAGCGAATGCGCCCTTAGTAGGAAATGGTTCTGCAGAAAAAGCCGTAAATGCTGGATTGTATCTAGTGCCTCAAGTCATTGAATAGAAAAGTAATATGATTAACAACAGTTTAAAAGCGCTAGGCCACCTGCTCGCTAGCAAGCAAATATCAAGCGTAGAAATGACGCAAACGTTTTTAGATCGCATCGCAAAATACAACCCCAATATTAATGCTTATATTGCATTAGATAATGATAAGGCGTTGGCACAAGCCAAAGCTGCTGATGTCAGAATTTCTGCCGGTACGGCAGAGCCGCTGACAGGTATCCCCGTTGCGCAAAAAGATATTTTTTGTGCTAAGGGCTGGCAAACTACTTGCGGCTCTAAAATGTTGGCCAATTTTGTTGCGCCATATGATGCGCATGTAATTTCCCAATTTGATGCAGTTGGCGCAGTGAATTTGGGTAAAACCAATATGGATGAATTCGCCATGGGTTCATCCAATGAAACCAGCTATTTTGGCGGTGTTAAAAATCCGTGGGATTTTGAGCGGGTGCCGGGTGGCAGTAGCGGTGGTAGTGCAGCAGCGGTTGCGGCTAGGCTTTGTGCAGCAGCAACAGGTACTGACACGGGTGGATCTATACGCCAGCCAGCATCACTTTGCGGGTTTACCGGGTTAAAACCTACTTATGGGTTGGTGTCGCGTTACGGCATGATTGCGTTTGCTTCCAGTCTGGACCAAGCCGGCCCGATGGCTAAAAGTGCAGAAGATTGTGCCCTCATGATGAATGTGATGGTAGGGTTTGATGAGCGTGATTCCACCAGTTTGAATCGCCCTAAAGAAGACTACACGCGCGGCTTGGACAAAATGCAAGGTGAACAACCGCTTAAAGGTTTGCGTATCGGCTTGCCAAAAGAATACTTTGCGGATGGCTTAGATGCGAATGTAGCAAAAGTGGTGCAATACGCCATTGCTGAATACCGCAAACTGGGTGCAGAAACGGTAGATATTTCATTACCAAATAGTCAACTCTCTATTCCCGTGTATTATGTGCTTGCCCCAGCTGAAGCTAGTTCTAATTTGTCGCGTTACGACGGCGTGCGCTATGGTCACCGCGCGGCAGAGTACGATGACTTAATGGATATGTACATGAAATCGCGCGCGGAAGGTTTTGGCGCAGAAGTGAAACGTCGTATATTAATTGGGACTTATGTATTAAGTGCAGGTTATTACGACGCATACTATTTAAAAGCACAACAAATTCGTCGCTTAATTGCCGATGATTTTACCCAAGCGTTTAAGCAATGCGACATCATCATGGGCCCTACGGCACCTTCTACCGCATTTAAAGCGGGTGAAAAAGCCGATGATCCAGTCGCTATGTATCTGCAAGACGTGTACACCATTGCTACCAATTTGGCTGGTTTGCCAGGCATGAGCATCCCAGCAGGTTTTAGTAATGGCCTACCTGTGGGCTTGCAATTAATGGGTAATTATTTTGATGAAGCGCGCATGTTAGACGTTGCGCATGCGTATCAACAAGTGACGGATTGGCATTTGTCCATGCCAAAAGGAATTGAATAATGGAATGGGAAGTCGTTATTGGGTTAGAAACCCACACCCAATTAAAAACCAACACCAAAATTTTTAGTGGTGCATCAATTAAGTATGGTGCAGAGCCAAATACACAGGCTGATGAGGTGAGCATAGCGCTACCAGGCGTGTTACCAGTATTAAACAAGCAAGCAGTCGAATGCGCCATTAAGTTTGGCTTGGCTATTAATGCCGATATTCCAGTGCGCTCAGTATTTTCACGCAAAAATTATTTTTATCCAGATTTACCTAAAGGTTACCAGATTAGTCAGTTTGAGCTACCTGTGGTGGGCAAGGGTGCCGTGACGATTCAAGTGCCTGCCAGCGGTAAAAATGCAGCCTATGAAAAAGTGATT
>JAKFEP010000155.1:0-1950 GCA_036675645.1 Methylotenera sp.
TCGCGCCATTCTTTTAAGCGCAAAAATGACAGGAAATTGGCATGGCATTGATTCAACAAATCTTTGTTGGATTTTTTAGTCTTTAAAGCACCATCAAACCACTCCCACAACTTGAGGTAGCTCATAAAATCTGACCCTTCACCTGCAAACTTGGCATGTGCATTGTCAGCCGCTTCGCGTTTATCCATCGGTCGTTCGCGTGGGTCTTGTATGCTAAGTACGCTGGCGATAATCAGGATTTCTTTTAAGCAGCCTTCTCGCTTAGCTGCCAAAATCATACGCCCAACACGGGGGTCTAGTGGCAGCTTGGCAAGCTGCAAACCAATCTCGGTAATCTGGCGCTGCGCATTGACCGCGCCTAGCTCTTGTAATAATTGATAGCCATCAGCAATTAGACGAGATGACGGCGCTTCAATAAAAGGAAACTCAGTGACATCGCCCAGCCGCAGGGCTGCCATGCGCAAAATGACGGCGGCAAGCGAGCTGCGCAGAATTTCCGGCTCGGTAAACTCTGGCCGGCCATTAAAGTCTTCTTCTGAATACAAACGTACACAGATGCCGTTCGAGACTCGCCCGCAACGGCCTGCTCTTTGTTTTGCGGCTGCTTGGCTAATTTTTTCAATTTGCAATTGCTCTACTTTGGCACGTACGCTGTAGCGGTTCATGCGTGCTAAACCTGCATCAATCACATATTTAATGCCGGGCACTGTAAGCGAGGTTTCTGCTACGTTAGTCGCCAACACAATGCGTCGAGAACTATGACTTTTGAATATTTTTTGCTGATCTTCAATACTTAAGCGCGCAAACAAAGGCAACACTTCAATATGTTTTAACTTCGCAGAACGGCCTTGATACTTGCGCAAATGGTCAGCCGTGTCACGTATCTCGCGTTCACCCGGTAAAAATACCAAAATATCGCCATCACCTTGCCGCAATAAGTCATCTGCCGCATCCATGATGGCTTCTTCTATTGCTTCTTCCTCATCATCCTCTTCCAGCCAACGCGCCTCAGTTTTGGCTTTGCGTGCGATGCCCAAAATATTTCCACTAGAAATATTTTCAAAAGTTAAGTCCGTATTGTCATCCAAATCAAACTGCGCGTTTTCCGCCTCAGCAGATTCTTTGGCACGAAACCCTGCAATGCCTAGTGGCCTGTAGCGGATTTCAACCGGATAAGTTCGACCAGAAACTTCAATCACTGGTGCACCATTAAAATGTTGACTAAATCTATCCGCATCAATCGTGGCTGAAGTAACAATGACTTTTAAATCAGTGCGTTTCGGTAATAACTGCTTCAGGTAACCTAGCAGAAAATCAATATTCAGGCTGCGTTCATGCGCTTCGTCAATAATTATGGTGTCGTAAGCAGTAAGGAATTTATCGCCCTGCGTTTCCGCCAGCAGAATGCCATCGGTCATTAGTTTCACGTAGCTAGATTCAGACAGTTTGTCGTTAAAGCGCACTTTATAGCCCACCACCTCGCCCAGCGGTGAGTTGAGCTCTTGCGCGATGCGGCTGGCTACTGACCGTGCAGCGATGCGGCGCGGCTGCGTATGGCCGATTAAACCCGCCACACCACGGCCAAGCCCTAAGCAGATTTTTGGAAGTTGCGTGGTTTTGCCGCTACCCGTTTCACCGCACACAATCACCACTTGATTATCTTGTATGGCTTTGGCAATCTCATCGCGGCGACTAGATACTGGCAGTTCCAGTGGATATTCAGGCTGCGGTAAATTGCTAAGACGCGCGGCATGTTTGGCCTGCGATGCGCGTATTTTTTGTGCGATTTCACCGAGTAAACGCTGTGCTTTTAATGCGGATTTTTCATCTTTTAACTTGATTAAATCATTTGCATCACGTGCTTTACGACGCAAGGCGTGCCTATCTGCCAGCATGCAGGTTTCTAAATGTATGTTTAATTGTGTTGAATTCAAGGTGCTGATTTCTAGT
>JAKFEP010000091.1:0-1949 GCA_036675645.1 Methylotenera sp.
TGTCCCACGTGCGGGTGATCAACTGATTGGATTAACTGTAACCAATGCATCGTTTAAACCTGAGAAATTTATCAACTATGAAGTGGGTGCAAAATGGGATGTGAACCAAGACTTGGCATTAACTGCAGCGGTATATAAGCTAGAACGCGAAAACGTACAAATTACTGACCCAACTAATCCTGCCCAGCAAATTTTAGTAGATGGCCAAGAAACCAAAGGTGTCGAGTTAGGTATTACTGGCAATGTGACAGATAACTGGAGTATATTCGGTGGTGTTGCATTTCAAGATGGTGAAATTACCAAGCAACAAGGCACTGGTGTTGGCGCGATTTTAAAAGGCGCTGAGTTAGGTCAAACACCAGACCGCACATTATCGCTTTGGAATAAATACGAAATTAACGATATGTGGGCTGTCGCTTTAGGCATCGTTAGCACGTCTAACCGTTACGCGCTATCGCCTACCGCAACACAAAGTACAGTGTTACCGGGCTACACCCGTTACGATGCTGCAATTTTTGGTAAGTTTAGTGAAAAGTTAAGCTTACAAGTTAACTTAGAAAACTTAACCAATAAAGAATATGCACTTTACGCACATAACAATAACAATATCACTCCGGGCTCACCCATTACCGGGCGCGCGACTTTAATTTATAACTTCTAGAATCTGTAATTTTTAAGTAGATTAAAAAGCCTTAAAAGCCCATGTTTCACCATGGGCTTTTTTATTTCTACGTATTTTAACTAAGTTATTTATGCTGACTAAGTTAATAGCACCGCAAATGTTAAAATAACACCCATGACAAATGCACCAGACGCGCTTCACCATTTTCTTTTTGAAGATCAATTAAATAAGCCCATGCCGATACGCGGCAATTTGGTGCATTTAAATCAAACTTTTACCCTTGCGACACAGCGCCAAACCTTACCCCATATATTAAAGCAAGCCCTTGGCGAACTGATGGCGGCCAGTGCCCTGTTGTCTGCGACGCTTAAAATGGAGGGTGTACTAGTGCTGCAATTGCAAAGCAAGGGTGCACTTAAACTACTAGTCGTAGAATGTAGCCACGATTTAAACATGCGGGCTACCGCCAAGTGGGATGAAGCCCTCACGGCAGAAATGGACAACTTTTCATTTATCGACTTGATTAAACATGGCCAGTTTGTGATTACGTTAGACCCGCAAGAAGGTGATGCGTACCAAGGCATCGTCCCCATCGAGGGCGAAACCATTGCACAGATGCTGCAAAACTATATGCTACGCTCGCAGCAGATTGATACATCACTATGGCTGCATTGTGATGGTGAAAGCGCTAGCGGCATGCTGCTGCAAAAACTACCTGATATGAACGACCCAGATATAGATGCCTGGAACCGCGTCAATATTCTGGCAGACACGGTCACGCCCGACGAACTGCAAAATTTAGCGCCAGAAGTTTTATTGACGCGCTTGTTTGCCGAGGAAGATGTACGACTGTTTGAAGAAAAACCCACACAATTTAGATGCAGTTGCAGCAAGACCAAAGTAGGCAACATGTTGCGCTTACTGGGCAAGCAAGAAGTAGAGGGTATTTTAGCGGAGCTGGGTAAGATCGAGGTCAATTGCGACTTCTGTAACAAGCAATATGTTTTTGATGCTGTAGATGCTACCCAGATATTGGCCTCTGACCTTACTATAAAACCCAGTGCCGCAAAACACTAACGCATATGCTTACTTACAAGCAAAAGGCAAAAATTTAGCGTCAATATTGGTTTTGTTATCTCCCAACAACGTCATTTTAGCGGGGGCTGGCGCGTTACCGCATACCCATGCAACTGGCACCGCTGAGGACTCTTCGATAACTGCAGGGCGAATAGATAAAATCTTGCCTTGTAACAGACTGCGGGCTTTGTTGCCAAAGGTCATATGGATCACACCTTTGTCTACCGTCAAATTACTCACCAAATTACTC
>JAKFEP010000036.1:0-13634 GCA_036675645.1 Methylotenera sp.
GCGATAGCGATATTCACTGGCGATTTCGACATTGGTTGGCAGTTTTGCAATGCCTTCTAGCCAGTACTTAGCAGTGAGAGCGGCATAATAGCTGGTGCCTGCGGCCAAAATTAAGATACTCTCCGTTTGGCTAAATACATCACTGGCCGCTTTACCAAACAATTCGGATGAGAACTTATTATCATCTATCAATGCTTCAATAGTGTCTGTTAACGCACGTGGTTGCTCGTGAATCTCTTTTTGCATAAAGTGCGAGTAAGGACCAAGCTCTAAGCTGGCCAACGAAACATCACTCATGTGGATTTTACGTATTACTTCTGTGCCATCTTTACCAAATATCGTGACACCGTCGCGCCGAATATCCGCCACATCACCATCTTCTAGATAAACCACTTTGCGTGTAACAGATAAAACGGCTGAAACATCAGATGCAATAAAATTTTCACCCTCGCCAAGACCCAATAACAGCGGGCATCCCAGCCTTGCCGTTATCATGTGTTCTGGCTCTTTAACTGAAATCACACCAATGGCAAATGCACCTGTCAGCTCTGCCATCGCTTTTTGTGTAGCGGCGAGTAAGTTTAAATCTTGGTGATAATAATGAATTAAGTGCGCGATGACTTCGGTATCAGTCTGCGAGGTGAATTCATAACCCAGCTTTTTTAATCGGTCGCGTTGCTCATCGTGGTTTTCAATAATACCGTTATGCACTACCGCAATTTCACCTTTTGAAACGTGGGGATGTGCGTTGCTTTCGGTGACACCGCCATGCGTGGCCCAGCGCGTATGGCCGATGCCTACTTGACCTGTTAAATTGGCATCAATGACTTTTTCTTGCATGGCAACAACGCGTCCCACAGCCCGCACGCGCTCTATGCCATTGCTGTTGAGTATCGCCACACCAGCCGAATCATACCCACGGTATTCTAGGCGGCTTAAGCCTTCAATTAGAGTTGAAACCACGTTTCTATTAGCAACCGCGCCGACGATACCGCACATATTTTCTAGTCTTTCTTAATTTCTATTTTTAAAATCTGGTTTTTAATCAGGCTTTTTAATTTTTTGTGGGCGCTTCCAACCCACAATGGATCTTTGGTCTTTGGTGCGGCAGAAGGTGAGCGCATCTGCAGGCGCATCTTGGGTAATGGTCGATCCTGCCGCGATTGTGGCACGTTTGCCAACTGTAACAGGCGCGATAAGTTGTGTATCTGAGCCAATAAATGCCTCGTCTTCAATCACTGTCCTAAATTTATTAGCGCCATCATAATTACATGTAATCGTGCCCGCACCAATATTTACATTTTTACCAATAGTAGCGTCACCCACATAACTTAAATGATTGATTTTGCTGCCAATGTCTACTTGGGCATTTTTAAGCTCTACAAAATTACCCACATGCGTATCATTTTGTAGGATAGTACCAGGGCGTATTCTTGCATATGGCCCAATACGGCTATTTTCACCAATCTCAGCATCATCAATATGGGTAAACGGCAAAACTAGCACGCTTGCTGCGATACTGCTATTTTTAATCAGGCAATTGGCGCCAATTTTTACATTATCGCCTAACGTTACATTGCCCTCAAACACACAGTTCACATCAATCTCGCAATCGCGGCCGCAAGCTAAATTGCCGCGCACATCTAAACGGGCAGGGTCTTTTAGTGTGACGCCTTGCTGCATTAATTGATTGGCCGTGCGTATTTGATGCTCTCGCTCGATTAGCGCTAAATCACCTTTTGAATTAATACCGGTTACCGAAAACTCATCTTCTGTAATCTCAGCTACCACGGCAGTATTTTGCTTTACAGCCAACGCTACGATATCAGTTAAATAATATTCGCCTTGCGCATTATTATTGGTGAGCTGAGATAACCAATTTACCAAGTACTGGTTAGGCATGGCCATGATTCCCGTGTTTACTTCTTGGATTTGCCGCTGCGCTGCTGTGGCATCATTATGCTCCACGATTGCAGTCACCAAATGATTATTTCGTTCTATACGACCATACCCTGTAGGATCGGCTTTTATAAACGACAATATAGCCAGTTGCTTATCGGCTTGTTGTATCAAGTCTTTACAAGCTTCAACGTCCACCAAAGGCACGTCACCTAGTAAAATCAACGTGTTTGCCTCTGCATCTAAATGTGGCACTGCTTGCTGAACGGCATGTCCAGTACCGAGTTGTTCTGCCTGATTCACCCAAATCAAATTCTCGTTTTTAAAAGCTTCACGTACAGCTTCACCGCCAAACCCATACACCACGATTATTTTTTGTGGCTTTAATGCTTTTGCACAAGCGATTACATGGCCCAAAATAGCTTTTCCACCTATTTCATGCAGCACCTTCGGCATGTTGGAATGCATGCGCGTGCCTTTGCCCGCTGCAAGGATGACGATATTGAGATGGTTGGTTGTCATGTTAATGCATTTAAATTGAGTAATAACTGTATTGTAAAGTATATAGATAACACAAACAAAAAAGGCAGCCTAAGCTGCCTTTTTTAATCTATAACCGCTAGTGCGATGGTTTGCGTAACCGTTGAATTGCTTGAATTTGCGCTGCAGCATCGGCTAGTTCAGCTTGGGCTTTAGCATAATCCATATCTGAGGTACGATTTTTAATCGCTTCTTCTGCCGCTGCTTTAGCGGCAATTGCTTTAGCTTCATCCAAGTCTTGGCCGCGTACAGCGGTATCCGCTAATACGGTAATCACGCCTGGTTGCACCTCTAAAATACCGCCCGAGATAAAAATCAACGTTTCTTCAGCCACGTCTGTTTGCTTAATACGTAGCGCACCTGGCTTGATGGTGGTAATCATTGGCGCGTGATTCGGGTAAATACCCACTTCACCGGCACTGGCAGGCGCAGCCACAAACTCCGCTTCACCTGAGAAGATACTCGCTTCTGCGCTAACTACATCGATATGAACAGTATTTGCCATAATTTTCTCTTAACTTTAAAGTTTAACTTTTCTAAAAACTTATTAGTTTAAAGTTTTGGCTTTTTCTACGGCTTCTTCAATGCCACCTACCATGTAAAACGCTTGTTCTGGTAAGTGATCGTATTCGCCAGCAACAATCGCCTTGAAACCTTTGATGGTTTCTTTCAATGGTACATATTTACCTGGTGAACCCGTAAATACTTCAGCCACGTGGAATGGTTGTGACAAGAAACGTTGGATTTTACGTGCACGGCCTACCGCTAATTTGTCTTCTGGAGATAACTCGTCCATACCCAAAATCGCGATAATGTCGCGCAACTCTTTATAGCGTTGCAATGTTTGTTGAACTGAACGTGCAACATTGTAATGTTCCTCACCAACCACCAATGGGTCTAATTGACGTGAAGTTGAATCCAATGGATCCACCGCTGGGTAGATACCTAGAGAGGCAATGTCACGTGACAACACAACGGTTGAGTCCAAATGTTGGAATGTGGTCGCTGGAGATGGGTCAGTCAAGTCATCCGCAGGTACATAAACCGCTTGGATAGAAGTAATAGAACCAGTTTTAGTTGAAGTAATACGCTCTTGTAAACGGCCCATTTCATCCGCTAGGGTAGGTTGGTAACCTACTGCTGAAGGCATACGGCCTAACAGCGCAGACACCTCAGTACCGGCCAATGTGTAACGGTAGATGTTGTCTACGAAGAACAACACATCACGGCCTTCGTCACGGAATTTCTCCGCCATCGTCAAACCTGACAAAGCTACACGTAAACGGTTGCCTGGTGGTTCGTTCATTTGACCGAATACCATCGCTACTTTTGATTCTTTCATGTCGTCAAGCTTAATAACGCCAGCTTCTGCCATCTCGTGGTAGAAGTCATTACCTTCACGCGTACGCTCACCTACACCTGCGAACACCGATAAACCTGAGTGTTGTTTAGCGATGTTGTTGATCAACTCAAGCATGTTAACGGTTTTACCTACACCCGCACCGCCGAACAAACCCACTTTACCACCTTTAGCAAACGGGCAAACCAAGTCAATCACCTTGATACCTGTTTCTAACAAGTCTACCGAAGGAGAGAGTTCTTCAAATTTTGGTGCTTTTTGGTGAATTGAACGGCGCTCATCACAATCAATAGGGCCAACATCATCAATCGGGCGACCTAGCACATCCATAATACGGCCTAAAGTACCGATGCCTACTGGCACAGTAATTTGTGAACCTGTCGATTTGAACGAGGTGCCGCGCGCAAGACCGTCAGAAGAGCCCATGGCAATGGTGCGCACAATGCCATCACCTAATTGCTGTTGCACTTCTAAGGTTAAACCCGCTTCTGCTTGTGAGTTTTTGTCATCAATAATCAATGCATCAAATACTTTTGGCATTTGGTCGCGTGGAAATTCCACGTCTACAACCGCACCAATACATTGAACCACTTTACCTACGATTGCTTGGGTTTCTTTACTTTGAGCTACTTTTGCCATTTGCTATTCCTAACTTCTTTTAGTCAGATTTAATTAAATTCAATATTTATATTTGATGCTTAAGCTACCGCTGCCGCGCCGCCAACGATCTCTGAGATCTCTTTGGTAATCGCCGCTTGACGCGCTTTGTTGTATACCAGTTTCAACTCGCCAATCACGTTCTTTGCGTTATCAGACGCTGATTTCATCGCCACCATACGGGATGATTGCTCTGAAGCCATGTTTTCTGCCACCGCGTTGTAAACTAATGATTCGATATAACGCACCATCAACTCATCAATCACCGGTTGTGCTTCAGGCTCATAGATGTAATCCCAGTGACCCTTAGCAATGCCAACTTGCACGGCACTCTTAACAACATCGCTGGCTGAGTGAAGCTCAACTTTGTCATGATGTGGATGCACACCTAAATGCTCATCATTCAATGGTAACAGTTGTTGCATCATTGGTTCTTGCTTCATGGTGTTAATGAACTTGGTGTAGCAGATGTAAAGCTGATCGATTTCACCTGTGGTATAAGCATCCAACATCACCTTGATCGTACCAATCAGTTTTTCCAAATGTGGTACATCACCTATCCCCGTAATATGAGATTTGACTTCAGCACCGACACGCGTCATAAAGCCAAAACCTTTATTACCAATGGCACTCACGGTAATTTTCTTGCCTTCAGCTTCCCATGCCTTCATTTGGTTAACAGATAAACGCAGCATATTGGTATTTAAACCGCCACACAGGCCTTTATCTGAGCTCACCACGATCAAGCCCACCGTTTTCACCACATCACGCTTGATTAAAAACGGGTGCTTATACTCTGGGTTTGCAAATGACAAATGCGCTGCAACGTTGCGGATTTTATCCGCATAGGGGCGGCTAGCACGCATTCTATCCTGCGCTTTACGCATTTTAGAAGCTGCCACCATTTCCATTGCTTTGGTGATCTTACGGGTATTTTCTACCGATTTGATCTTGGTTCTAATCTCTTTACTACCAGCCATTGTATTGTCCTAAGTGATCAGTAAGCGCAATTAATAAGCATTGGTTGCTTTGAAGTCTTGGATTGCTGCTTCAAGTGCTTTTTCGTTATCGCTGCTTAAGTCTTTGCTGGCTTCAATCGCGTCAGCTAATGCTTTGTATTTAGAGCCAATAAAGCCATGCAATGCACCTTCGAAAGCCAATACTTTATTAGTTGGCACATCGTCAAAGTAGCCTTTGTTTGCAGCAAACAAGGTAATCGCCATGTTTGAAACGCTTAATGGTGCGTATTGCGCTTGTTTCATCAACTCAGTAAACATACGACCGCGGTCTAGTTGTTTACGTGTTGCTTCATCCAAGTCTGACGCAAACTGCGCGAACGCAGCCAATTCACGGTATTGTGCTAACGCTAAACGCACGCCGCCGCCTAGTTTTTTGATGACTTTAGTTTGCGCTGCACCACCCACGCGCGAGACTGAAATACCAGCGTTGATCGCTGGACGAATACCGGCGTTAAACAAGTCCGTTTCCAAGAAAATCTGACCATCGGTGATCGAAATCACGTTGGTTGGAACGAAAGCTGAAACGTCACCAGCTGCTGTTTCAATCACTGGCAATGCCGTCAATGAGCCGGTTTTGCCTTTCACTTTGCCTTCTGTGAATTTCTCTACATACTCTTCGTTTACACGAGCAGCACGCTCCAACAAACGTGAGTGGATGTAGAACACGTCACCTGGATAAGCTTCACGGCCTGGTGGACGACGTAATAGCAAGGAGATTTGACGGTAAGCAATCGCTTGTTTGGTCAAGTCATCATAAACGATCAATGCATCTTCACCGCGATCACGGAAGTATTCACCCATGGTACAACCCGCGTATGGTGCCAAGAACTGTAACGCTGCTGAATCAGAAGCTGCTGCTGCAACAACGATGGTGTAAGCCATAGCGCCGTTTTCTTCCAACTTACGTACCACGTTAGCAATCGTAGAAGCCTTTTGGCCGATCGCAACGTACACGCAGGTCATGTTTTGACCTTTTTGGTTAATGATGGCGTCAATCGCTACTGCGGATTTACCAGTTTGGCGGTCACCAATAATCAACTCACGTTGACCACGACCGACTGGCACCATTGAGTCTACAGATTTCAAACCCGTTTGTACTGGTTGTGACACTGATTTACGGGCAATTACACCTGGTGCGACTTTTTCAATTTTGTCCGTCATTTTGGCATTTACCGGGCCTTTGCCATCGATTGGCACACCCAATGCATTCACCACGCGACCAATCAACTCTGGGCCGACTGGCACTTCCAAAATACGCCCTGTACACTTAACGGTGTCGCCTTCAGTGATGTGCTCGTAATCGCCCAAAACTACCGCGCCAACTGAGTCACGCTCTAAGTTTAAAGCAAGACCAAATGTGTTTCCCGGGAACTCGATCATCTCGCCCGCCATCACGTTTGAAAGACCGTGAACACGAACAATACCATCAGTCACTGAAATTACCGTGCCTTGAGTACGCGCTTCTGCTGAAGTCGAAAAATTTTCTAATCTGCTTTTAATCAGTTCACTGATTTCTGATGTAGATAACTGCATTGTGGCTCCTAATGTTTTCTTGCCTAAATTTTTACTGTATGCCTATGCGGTAAGCGTGTAGGCTAAATTTTGTAACTGATTTTTGACGGACGCGTCTATCACGGTATCGCCAACAATAATTTTAATGCCGCCAATAATTTCAGCATCTACCGAAACTGTAGCTTCAACTTTTTTGCCGAATCTTTCTTCCAAGCGTTTTACTAAATCTTTCGTTTCTGCCGCGCTTAATTTTGTAGCAGCGATAATTTGTGCTTCTAGCATACCTTCATCTTGTGCTTTAAGCTCTTCAAATGCTGACGTGATCGCAGGCAAAATTGACAACCGGCCATATTCAACCAATACTTTGATTAAATTTTGGGCATTGTCATTTAGCTTATCGCCACACACTTTTAAGAAGGTGGTTTGCAGGTCACTTGCCAACACTTTTGGGTCATTAATATAAGCCTGCATCTTCGTGTCATTTGCCACTTGAGTTGCAAAACCTAACATTTCAGACCACTTGGCAAGCGCTTTTTGCTCTTTACCAAGCTTATACGCCGCTACTGCATAAGGCCGTGCGATGGTTGATATTTCAGCCATCCCTTATAGCTCCGCCGCGAGTTTAGAAAGCATGTCAGAATGTGCTTTTGCATCAATCTCTTTACGCAAAATCTTTTCAGCACCTGCAACTGCTAAACTAGAGACTTGTGCACGCAAACCTTCTTTGGCACGGTTTACTTCTTGGTCAATCTCTGCTTTAGCACCAGCCAAAATACGCTCGCCTTCTTCTTTAGCGCTATCTTTAGCTTCTTCAACGATTTGCGTTGCGCGCTTTTCTGCTTGACCAATAATCTCACTGGCTTTCTGTTTTGCTTCGTTTAAAGTGATTTCAGATTTTTTTGCTGCAACCTCTAAGGCACTTCTACCTTCTGATGCTGCTGTCAAGCCATCTGCAATTTCTTTTTGACGTGTTTCAATTGCGTTTAATAATGGCGGCCAAACGTATTTAACCGTAAACCATATTAAGATTGCAAAGGCGACTGCTTGAGCAATTAATGTTAAGTTAATATTCATGTTGTTTCCAGATATTGGCTTTTAAATGAGCGGCATGGGCACTAAATAAATAGTCATACCGCCAACTAGATAAATTATTAGCCTACAACCTTCGGTAAAACACCTAATAATGGGTTAGCAAACGCGAACATCATCACGATACCTACTGCAATAATGAATGACGCATCGATAAGACCCAAAAGTAAGAATACTTTACCTTGTAATTCTGGAATCATTTCTGGCTGACGTGCTGCGCCTTCTAAAAAGCTAGAACACATAATGCCGATGCCGATACAAGCCCCCAGCGCACCCAAACCAACCATAAGACCTAAACCAATTGCGGTGTAAGACTGAACCATTGCTATTGCTTCCATTTTGCTACCCTCTCAAGTGAAAATTATTACTCATAAATTAAAACAAAAAAACTACTACTAAAACGTTACTATCTGCTTCGCACGCTAGTGACTTTCATGTGCCATCGACAAGTAAACTACCGTCATCATCATGAAAATAAACGCTTGCAACGCCACAATCAAAATGTGGAATATTGCCCAGCCTGCACCCATAATTGCACCAGCCGCTGCGCCCACAATACTACTCGCAGCCAACATGCCAATTAACATAAAAATAACTTCGCCCGCATACATGTTGCCAAACAAACGTAATGAATGTGACAGTGGCTTTGAAATATACTCAATCATGTTAAAAGCAAAGTTTGCTAAGAATAATAACGGACTCGCTAACAAACCAATTGCGCCACCGATGCTCTTAGGTACTTTAAAGCTTGGTGAGCCAAATGGTGAGCAAAATATTTCGTGGATCCAGCCACCCAAGCCTTTTACTTTAATAGCAAAGAAAATCATTAAAATCCATACAGATAATGCTAAAGCAAAGGTGGTATTTACATCAGAAGTTGGCACAGGACGCCAGTTTGTGTGTGGGCCACCGATAAGGCTTGCCGCTCCCGCAACCCAATCGACGGGTAAAAAATCCATTGCATTCATCACTAAAACCCACATGAATACCGTTAAAGCGGCAGGAGCAATAAAGGCATGGCGGTTGCCATGGAAAATATTCTTAACTTGATCATCAATAAAGCCAAATACTAACTCTACGAATGCTTGCGCTTTGGTTGGCACACCTGACTGCGCTTTACGTGCTACTAACCAGATTAAAAGCATGACCACTAAACCGAGCACAACCGATGTGACAAAAGTATCCACATGCAGCGTCCAAAAACCTTGCAGGTCGGTATTGCCTTTAACGCCTTGCGCGTTAAAGCTCAAATGATGCTGAATATACTCAGTAGGCGTTAATGCTTTTTCTGCGTGCTCGGTTGCCATATTATAGAACGTCCAGTAAATTTAATCTTTTGGTTTATATTTAATGTTTATTTAATTCGTTATCACGAACTTTAATTATATTTTTATATCCGCTTTGTTTAGCTTGCCAATCGCTGCGCCTGAAATAAGCGCCGCCGCCGCTACGCCCGCTAACAATGCAGGTGGAACAAGCTGCTTGTAGAACTTAAATGCTAAAAACAATACCGCAATGATGATTAATATCTTAAGGGCCTCTGCCTTTAACAAATTAAACAATGCTGCTGATGGTGTTTTAACTTCACGATTTGCAATTTTTGTTGCAAAAAATGCGGCAAACATCACCGAAAACCCACCGATAAAACCTGAAACACCCGCATTGAATCCAAAAAACACTAACGCGCCAATTGTGATTAACACGGTTACAACCAGTTGCAAACGCAACATTTTGCTAAAAATTGCTGTTGATATCGTATTTTTCATCACAATTATTATGTTTTAAAGACTACATTGTTCTTTAAAAATTGGCTTATTAGCAAAGCCCGCGATTTTGAATTATTAAGCAATTTTAGTCAAGCTTAATAAGCACTTAGCGGGACATTTTTTTAATAATCTCATCAAGCTGGTCTAAGTTGCTGTAGTTTATTTTTAAAGTACCCGAACCGTTTGCCTTTGCAGAAATACTCACGCTTGCACCAATTTTTTCACTTAAACTGTTTTGCAAGGTCAAAACGTCACGATTGACGGTGATTTTGTGTGGTTTAACTTGTGCTTCAGCATTTAACTTTTTAACTAGGTTTTCAACATCGCGCACCGACAACTGTTGCTGCACAATTTTATTTGCCAGCATAATTTGTTGCGCAGCCTCTAAACCGATCAGCGCTCGCGCGTGACCCATATCCAATTTATTTTGCATCAATAATTCTTGCACACCATGCGATAAGCTTAGCAAGCGCAGTATATTCGAAACTGCTGCGCGCGAACGACCCACTGCCTCAGCGGCCTGTTCATGGGTCATGGCAAATTCATCAATCAATCGTTTAATACCTTGCGCTTCTTCTAGCGGATTCAAGTTTTCACGCTGAATATTCTCAATCAACGCCATGGCTAACGCTGATTCATCAGCGATATCCCGCACCAATACTGGTATTTGTGTTAAACCTGCCATTTGGCTAGCGCGCCAACGACGCTCACCTGCGATAATTTCAAACTTATCTTCGGCAACTTCACGCACCAAGATAGGCTGCATAATGCCTTGGTTTTTAATTGAATCGGCAAGGGTTTGCAAAGCTGCTTCATCCATGTGACTACGGGGCTGGTATTTACCAGGTTGCAACTGCGCCACATTCAACATACGCTGCGTGCCTTCTGAGTCAAGTGCTTCGTCGTCGTTTGCCAATAAGGCATCTAAGCCGCGTCCTAAGCCTTTTAGTTTAACCATGCTTATCGTCCTTAACTATTTGATTCTTAAGTATAATTTCTTTTGCCAACTCTAAATAAGCTTGAGCACCACGCGATGCCTTATCATATATCAGCGCAGGCAAACCATAGCTTGGCGCCTCTGCCAAACGAATGTTGCGTGGAATTACCGTTTTATACACTTTGTCGCCAAAATGGCTGACTAGCTGTGACGATACTTGTTGTGCAAGCATATTGCGATTATCAAACATCGTGCGTAACAAGCCTTCTATTTCGAGCTTGCCGTTCAGATTAACCCGCACTTTTTTGATGGTATTCACCAAATCCGACAAGCCCTCTAAAGCATAATATTCGCACTGCATCGGAATCATCACGCTATCAGCTGCAGTGAGCGCATTAACCGTAACTAAATTGAGGGCAGGGGGGCAATCGAGCAAAATATAATCGTATTTCTGCTCTAGGTTATTCAATGCCTGCTTCAGGCGCGTTTCACGCGCCAACTCATTGACCAACTCAACCTCGGCGCCCGCTAACTCACGATTAGATGGTGCCACATGGTAGCCCCCCTTTTCGCTACTGACAATGACCTCGTTCAAGGTTTTTTTGTTAATAAGTACATGATAAATACTATGCTTAAGGTGCGCCTTATCTATGCCACTACCGGTGCTGGCATTGCCTTGTGGATCTAAATCCACCAGCAATACTTTTTTATAGTTTGCCGCTAAACTTGCTGCCAAATTGACACAAGTAGTAGTTTTGCCCACACCGCCTTTTTGATTGGTGATTGCTAATATTTTCATTCACGACTTTCTAAAACAAGCTTCTCTAAAACTACCAAATGTCGTTCTGCATCCAAACCTGCCACGGAAAGCGGAATTATTTGCTGCACTCTTATTTTTAAACTTTCAAGCTCAACCGTCGTCAGCTCATCATGCGGCACATGGCCTTTCATTGCCAGCCATTGGCCATTTTGGGTCAACAAATGTTGGGTTAACTTAACAAAAAGCGCTATCTCTGAAAAAGCACGCGAAATAATCGCCTCAAATTTTTCAGTCGGGTTAAACTTTTCTACCCTAGCATGCACTACCTGCAAATTATCTAACCCCAACTCACCTTTAACCTGACGCATGAATATGGCTTTTTTCTGTATCGTATCTATAGTAGTCACTTGCAAAGCAGGTTGGCATATTGCCAATACAATTCCTGGCAAACCACCGCCACTGCCCACATCCAACAAACTTTGGGTCTTCACATATGGCAACACACTTAAGCTATCTAACAAATGCAGTGTCACCATTTCTAATGGATCGCGCACCGCCGTCAGGTTATACACCTTGTTCCACTTTTGCAGCAGCGCCAAGTACGCCAGCAATTTATGCTGGGCCTCTGCAGAAACATTCAACCGCATATCAGCAACGCCTGCTGCCAACAACGCTGCTTGCGTCATGCCGCCTCGGAGTTTATCTGGCTTGCCTGTTTTTTATGTTTTCGCTTTAAATATACTAGCAACAATGAAATAGTAGCCGGCGTAATGCCCGAGATACGGCCAGCCTGACCAATCGTTTCCGGCTTATGTAATATAAGCTTTTGGCGTGCCTCTATGCTCAAACCATGTATATCAGCATAGTCGACCTCTATTAGCTTAATATTTTCGCTACCTTTTTGTTTGGTAATTTCTTCCTGCTGGCGAGTGATATAACCTTGATATTTAGCCGCAATCTCTACCTGTTCTTTTACTTCATCACTTATTACCTTTGTAGTAGGCATCAAGCGTTGCAAGGCATCGTAGCTCACCTCTGGACGACGCAGCAATTCAAACAAGCTATATTCATGTTCCAGCGCTTTACCCAACACAGCTTGCTGTGTTTCACGTGAAACATCATCCACAGCCAACTGTATAAATGTTTTTTTCAATCGTATCTGTTCCTGCGCCACCGCCTCTTGCTTACGGCTAAACGCTTCCCAACGCACATCGTCTACCAAGCCCAATTCGCGGCCTTTGGCCGTTAAGCGCATATCCGCATTATCTTCTCTAAGTTGCAAGCGGTATTCTGCACGGCTTGTAAACATACGATATGGCTCTGTGACACCGGTCGTGATTAAGTCATCCACCAAGACACCCAAGTAAGCTTCGTCGCGGGCAGGGCACCAACTGTCTTTTTCTTGCACATATAGTGCCGCATTGGCGCCTGCCAGCAAGCCCTGTGCGGCAGCCTCCTCATAGCCAGTGGTGCCGTTAATTTGCCCAGCAAAAAACAATCCTTGAATCGCTTTGGTTTCTAAACTGCTTTTTAAAGCGCGCGGGTCATAATAGTCGTACTCAATGGCATAGCCAGGACGCAGAATATAAGCACCTTCCAAGCCTTTTATCGAGCGCACTAATGCCAATTGGATATCAAAAGGCAAACTGGTCGAAATACCGTTTGGGTAAATTTCGTTTGTGGTTAAACCTTCTGGCTCTAAGAATATTTGATGCGATTCTTTATCGGCAAAGCGATGAATTTTGTCTTCTACACTAGGACAATAACGCGGGCCCACGCCTTCAATCACGCCTGTGTACATAGGTGAGCGATCTAAACCGCTACGGATAATGTCATGCGTGCGTTCATTAGTATGGGTAATCCAGCAGGGCACTTGTGCAGGATGCTGTGTAGCATTCCCTAAAAACGAAAATACCGGCACCGGGTTATCTCCGGGCTGCTCTTGCATCGCGTTATAATTAATTGAGCGACCATCGATGCGTGGTGGCGTACCCGTTTTTAAACGGCCAGCAGGCAAATTCAACTCACGCAAGCGTGCTGCTAAGCTAATTGCAGGTGGGTCTCCAGCACGGCCAGCGCTATAATTTTGCAAGCC
>JAKFEP010000012.1:0-13621 GCA_036675645.1 Methylotenera sp.
GTCAATGAATCCAATAACGGCTTATTAAATGAGTTAGGTACCATCGCCATGGCACGCACAGCTGATCCCGATTCTGCCACAGCACAATTTTTTGTGAATTTGGCAGATAACCAATTTTTAAATTATTCCAGCCCAGATCCAGAATCGATAGGCTATTGCGTATTTGGCAAAGTGACCAGCGGATTGGAAGTCGTGCAAAAAATCGGTTTGGTGCAAACTACCTTTGTTGGTAGAAACGCGGACGTGCCCGTAAAAGCCATCACCATTGAAAGCGTAAAATTGCTGCCAGAACCAGCTAAATAACTTACGTTTATTTTTTCAACTTTTTATTCATTATTTATATTTAAGGATTTATTTTGGCTTTACATTCTATGGTTAAATTGTCTACCAATTTTGGTGATATTACACTTGAGCTCAACGCAGAAAAAGCGCCGCTAACTGTGGCCAACTTTTTACAATATGTCGAAAGTGGGTTTTATGACGGCGTGATTTTTCACCGCGTGATTGATGGGTTTATGATTCAGGGCGGCGGTTTTGATGCTGATATGCAGCAGAAAAAAACCAAAGGCGAAATCAAAAATGAAGCCGATAACGGATTAAGCAATGACAATTACACAATTGCCATGGCGCGCACTTCGATTCCAGACTCTGCCAGCAGTCAATTCTTTATTAATGGCACCGATAACGATTTTCTCAACCACACTGCAAAAACACCAAGCGGCTGGGGTTACTGTGTATTTGGCAAAGTAGTGGAAGGCATGGATGTGGTCGATAAAATTAAAAAAGTAAAAACCACCAGCAAGGCCGGCCACCGTGATGTTCCTGTTGAAGCAGTCATCATCGAAAAAGCGACTGTTGTCTACCAATAGTGCATGAGTCACAGCTTATTTATTTCTGATTTGCATCTATGTGATTCTCGCCCACACATCACCGCTGCATTTATAGAATTTTTAGAGCACACTGCTGTAAAAGCCCAAGCGCTGTATATTTTAGGCGATTTGTTTGAATATTGGGCAGGTGATGATGCTATCCAAGTGGGTGCCCAGCAAGCCAGTATTGATGCGCTGCATAGACTCTCTAAAAATGTTCCGGTGTTTTTTATGGCTGGAAATCGTGACTTTCTTATCGGTGACGGTTTTACCAAAGCAACAGGCGTCAACATTTTACAGGATCCCAGCTTAGTCATCCTGTATGGCAAACCTGTTTTGCTCAGTCACGGCGACGCACTCTGTACAGATGACACGGCTTATCAAGTTTTCAGAACTGAAGTACGCAGCCAAGCTTGGCAGCGCCAGTTTTTAAGCCAGCCTTTAATAAATCGTATCGCTTTTATTGAGGAGTTACGTGCTAAAAGTGAGCAAGAAAAATCCACCAAATCGATGCAGATTATGGATGTGAATGCAGCAGCGGTAGAAAATTTACTGATGCAGTACGATTATCCACCGCTATTCATTCATGGCCACACCCATCGTCCAGATACCCATATTCATCAACTTGCAGGGCATATTTGCGAGCGATGGGTGCTGGGAGATTGGTATGAGCAAGGCAGTTATTTGATGCTGAATGCTGACGGTTGCCATTCACGCGGCCTTTAACGCCCTTGCGTCTCATATAAAACCATGCAAAAAAAAATATTCGTGTGTACTAACTTTCGCGCCAACCCGAACAATCCTTCATGTGCGGCGCGCGATAGTGAGTTAGTGTTAGACACATTAAAACTTGAACTGGCCAAAAAAAATATTCTGATTGAAACAAAGGCTTCGCCTTGTATGGGCTATTGCAACATTGGACCAAATGCGCGCTTAGCGCCCAATGGTGATTTTTTTCATGGTGTTTCAATAAACAATTTGGAGAGTTTGATTGCGGCTGCTAAGAAATTTACCTCAGCCAGTTCTAACCCAGAGTAGTTTTAAAAACTTGGTTTAAATTGGCTGATAGCCTGGAATATTTTCTTCAATCACCTCATCAATTTGTTCAGGTTCCAAAAACTTCTCTGCATATTGCAAATAGATTTTTTCACGAATGAATAAATCGAAAATATCAGGGTCGATATGATGGTTGAGTCGCATTTTTCCCAGAATAGATAAGGTTTCAGACAGTGATTTAGCTTTCTTGTAAGGCCGGTCTTTAGAAGTAAGTGCCTCAAAAATATCAGCGATACCCATCATACGTGCGGGTATCGACATCTGATCTCTAGTTAGGCCTTTAGGATAACCTGTACCGTCCATACGTTCATGATGACCACCTGCGTACTCTGGCACCCGGCGTAAGTCTTTCGGGTAGGGCAAAGCTTCTAGCATATTGATGGTGACGACAATGTGGTTATTAATCACAGTTCGCTCTTCTGATGTTAAGGTGCCACGCTCAATGGTCAGGTTGTACACTTCATTCTCAGTTAAAAATTTAACTGATTGCCCAAAATCGTTTTTATATTCGTAATTCGCAATTTGTTTTACACGCTGCTTATCTTCCGGCGTCATAAATTCTGTGCCAAAATTCACTTTACGAATAAAGTTTTTATCATCATCCAACTGCTTTTTAATCACTTTAATATCATGCGTCATTTGCTTGTTATTTACAGATTTACTATGCGCAAGCTGTATTGCCTTATGCAAATAGGCATTCTCGCGCTGCGTTTTAAGTAATTCAAAACGATGGTCAATCAAATGAATACGGTCAAAAATGGTTTCTAGCTTAGTGGCCTTATCCATGATAGATTCAGGCGTTGTCACTTTACCGCAATCGTGAAGCCAGGCCGCAATGTTCAACTCGTAGATTTCTTTTTCGTTCATCGTGAAATCTTTTAACGGGCCAGTCTTTGTATTGATAGCCGCATTTGCCAACATCATGGTCAACTCTGGTACGCGTTGGCAATGCCCTCCGGTGTAAGGCGATTTTTCATCAATCGCGTCCGCAATCAGCTTAATAAAAGATTCAAATAAACGTCTCAAACCTGCAATTAAATTATGGTTGGTGAGCGCCACCGCAGCTTGCGAAGCGAGTGACTCTACTAAACGCTGGTGTGATTCAGAAAATGCAATGATTTGATTCGTGACTGGATCAATTGCGTTGATTAACTGCAAAATACCGATGATTTCATTTTCGTGATTTTTCATCGGCACCGTCAAAAATGATTTTGAGCGGTAGCCTGTTGTTTCATCAAATTTACGCGTGCCGGAAAAATCAAAACCTTCTGTTAAATAAGCATCCGCAATATTCACAGTTTTATCATTTACCACACTGTAAGCCGCTACCATGTTAGTGTTTGGGACACCGTTATCAAGATATATGGGTAATGGTGAAAATGTAATTTCTTTGCCCGTAGTACCGCCCATGGCAATATTTAAGCTAAGTGTGCGCACAATCTCAAACTTAAGCTTATTGTCTTCAGTCACTAAATATAGCGTACCGCCATCGGCATTGGTGAGCTCTTTAGCACCCAATAAGATTATTTCGAGCAAGCGCTTATTATCGTGCTCTGCAGAAAGGGCAACGCCTATACTATTCAAGCGCTCCAGCTGATCGAGTAGGTCTAGGCTAGGCATTGACTGCGCTGTTAAGCTAGGGAGAATTTCATCTTTAAACCGGCCATCTCAATCTCATCCAGATCATTGAGGGCATGGGCTTGTAATCCAATTTTTTGGCCATTGACGAGTGGCAGCTGGTTACCTTCTACATGTGTTATAAAATAGCCTTGCGGCCGTTTAGTAATTACCGCCACTTGTGTTCCAGGTGTGCCTAGGGTAGTTAAAGCTTTGTTTAAAACTAAACTACGGCCTGAATTTGCACCATTTAACATTTCCAAATGTCCAATTTTAGGACTGTTTTCTGCTGAAGCAACGCTGGCAGGGGTGGCTGGTTCATTTTCTTCAACAGGAGCATTTACAACTTCAGGCGTTGCGGGCGGATTGGCTACCTGCTCTTCTGTTTCACTTACTTCAGACGCTACTAACTTCAATTTTGCAGGCCGCATCACCACCGTGTTTTCAAATCCTCCATTGTTAACTGGAGTTTTAGCTTGTGTTGGGTTGATGTATTGCAGTTGATATTTGCCGAATTCAATCACATCATTGTGCTGTAATACATGCTTTTTTATTGGCTTATTGTTCACCAAAGTGCCATTGGTACTATTCATGTCTTCCAAAAACGAATCATTACCAATGGTAGTGATCGCGGCATGCTCGCCACTCACAGCCAAGTTATCAATATGAATATCGTTTGCGGGACGGCGCCCAATCGTAATACGTTCTTTATTTAGCTCAAACTCACCTAGTGAGTTTCCATCTAAAGAAAATTGTAACTTTGCCATAGTCTGCCTTAGCTCATCTTTAATCACAAAAGTATTTTTAATTGTATTGTCTACTTTTAATCAGTTTTTTTATCCAGCTTTTTTCAGCATTAAATGATTTTTCTATTATTGTTACTACAGCTGAAACATTATCTAAACCACCTCGTTCATTTGCGGCATCTATTAATTTATCTACAGCATAGGCAATATCAGCTTTTGCCTCAAGCAGTATTTTTGCGATTTCAGTGTCATCAAGTAAATCGGTCAAGCCATCCGAACACAGCAAATAAGTATCACCCACCTCCACTGCTAATTCCTGCAATTCTAGCTCAACAATCGGGTCTATACCCAACGCACGCGTCACTAAGTTTTTATTCCTGGCAACTTTTGCCTGCTCTGTTGTAATTAAGCCAGCATTCACTTGCTCTTGCACCAGCGAATGATCTTCCGTCAGTTGCATCAAGGTTTCACCACGCAATCGATACATGCGCGAATCACCAATATGCCCTAGCACCAGCTTGTTATCGACAAACACGCCCGCGACTAGAGTCGTGCCCATACCAGCACATTCAGGTTGCAGCTGTGAAATCTCGTAAATGGCTGTATTGGTTTTTTCCACCGCATTCAACAACATGTTTGATTCTGGCAGCAAATTTGGCTCGGTTTTAAATAAACGCGTTTTATTCTGCATGGCCTCGGTCATCTCGGCAGCAACGATCAAGACTGCAACCTCGCTTGCCACCTCGCCTGCTTTATAACCACCCATGCCGTCTGCAAGCAACACCAAGCCTATGGACAAATCACTTGCTACCGCATCTTCATTGTGATCCCGCATCATTCCTACATGCGTGGCACGTGCAACCCTTATGGCATGACTTACATCCAAAATATCAAGTCCAAATCAAGTCCAAATCAAGTCCAAAATATCAGATCCATAGTTTTAATATAGCTTATCACTTTTGAAGTTTCGTCTATTCCTAGCGTCTAAATTCCTGTGGTCGCGCTGTTTCTGCCACTTTATCCAGCACGCCGTTAATATATTTGTGTCCATCAGCACCACCATAAAGTTTGGCCAACTCTACACCTTCGTTGATCGCGACGCGGTAAGGAATAGAGGGGTCAAACATCAACTCGAAAGATGAAATTCGCAAAACAGCGTGCTCAACCGGACTCAGCTCTTCTAGTTTCCTGTCAATAAACATTGAAATTTGCTTATCCAACTCATCTATTTTTCCCGTCACACCCGCCAGCAAATGTTTAAAATAGGCTTCATCTGCTTTAATGTACTCAGGGTCATCTTGCGCATCGATAATAATCTGCTTCATCTCACCCGTATTAATCATGCCTCGATAGACCGCTTTTAACACCAGCTCACGTGACTTACGACGATTCTGACTTGTCTTTGGTTTTTTTACTGACTTAACTTCAGCTTTTATATCACTCATAACGCGCGCACCAAATTCGCCATTTCTATCGCCACCTGCGCTGCTTCTGTGCCTTTAACCAGCATGCGTGCTAGTGCTTGCTCATCATCTTCTGTCGTTAATACTGCATTCGCAACCGGTATGCCAGTATTTAATTGAACCTCTGAAATACCGCGCGCCGATTCATTTGCGACCACTTCAAAGTGATACGTTTCACCACGCACAATCGCTCCCAGTGCAATCAGTGCGTCGTATTTTTCGCTTAATGCCATATGCTGCAAAATAAGCGGCGTTTCTAATGCGCCCGGCACGGTAGCAACGCGAATATGCTCTGGTTTTACACCTAAATTCAACAGCTCTGCATGGCAAGCAGCTAATAAGCCATCACCAATATCGCTATTAAAGCGCGATTGCACAATGCCGATTCTTTTGCCAGAGCCGTCTAAATTAATATCTATTTTATCCAATTGATTCTCTATAAAGTACTGAAAATGCTATTTTACCTGATTAAGACTGGCATGAATTGTCAACCTGAATTAACTTCAACCAAACTCACTTTTAAAAATCAATCTCAAGAAAATAGTGCCCAGGCTTTTTGTACTGTACTCCATACACCATAACTAATTGGAATTAACACTGCAGCCCAAGCTAATTTGACTAAAACTGGATGCTGTTGCGCATGACTATCTGTTGGACTAATTTTAGTCTGATTTTGCATCGCTTTTTCGTGGCTGATTTTATGCACCTCAGCTAACTCTGCGTCCGTCATAAAATACTTATCAGCCACCGGTTTCACCAACATATTAGCGATAAAGCCTATCACCATTAATCCGGCTAACACCACAAAAATCGGCGCATAGACCTGGTCAAACGGCACACCTTCCTCAAGGCGGGTATCGTGCATATAGTTCACTACTACCGGCCCTAAAATCCCTGCTGTAGACCATGCTGTCAGCAAGCGTCCATGAATAGCGCCCACAAATTGGGTGCCAAACATGTCCGCTAAATAAGCTGGAATCGTCGCAAAGCCACCACCGTACATCGAAGCGATGACGGCGAAGCAAGCCACAAACAAAGCGAGTGATTTAAATCCTGCAACATAAGTCGCAGCGCAATACAACAGTGCGCCTAGGATAAAGAAAATATAGTAAGTGCGTTTACGGCCTAATTTGTCTGACGAAGTTGCCCAGGCGAACCGCCCAAAAATATTAAATAAGGAAATCAGCCCAACAAATCCAGCTCCTACTGCAGCTGCAGCTGCAGTCAAGGCTTCATCTTTTTTAATGTCGGCAAAGCCAAGTTCTGGTTGGCCGATTAATGCGCCCCCAAACGTTTCTTGCAGCATGGGTGCAGCCGCACCAATAATACCGATTCCCGCTGAAACGTTCATGCATAGCACGATCCACAACAACCAAAACTGGGGCGTTTTGTGTGCGTTTTTTAAATGCACATGACGCGCAGCGATCATAGTGTTTTTTACGTTATTGGGAGGTATCCAATTAGCAGGCTTCCAGCCAACAGGTGGCACACGATAACCTAGCGCGCCACACAGCATAAACACCGCATATATTGCCGCCAACACGACAAAAGTTTGCCAAACGCCCACATTCGTAGGGCTTGCAAAGTAGGTCATGAGCTTGGTAGCCAAAGGTGAGCCTATCATCGCGCCGCCGCCAAACCCCATAATTGCCATGCCCGTAGCCATGCCACGTCTGTCTGGAAACCATTTAATTAATGTTGAAACGGGCGAGATATAACCAAGTCCCAGCCCGATACCGCCAAGCACACCGCTACCCAGCCACATCAGCCACAGTTGATGTGCATACACACCGTAAGCAGAAATAAGTAGCCCGCCACACCAACACACCATGGACACTAAGCCAGCTTTGCGTGGGCCTTCGCGTTCCAGCCAGCCTCCCCACAATGCAGCCGAACAGCCCAGCAATACAAAAAATAGCGTGTACATCCAGCCTAAATCAAATTGCGTCCAATTGCAGTCAGTAGCGATTAAGGCACGCGCTGTTCCTGCTAATTTATCGCCAAAAGTGGTTGCCCCCGCAGCACACGCTGCCAAAGGTTTACCATCTTCACCCATCAGCGCATTGCCTAGGGGTTTCCAAAACACACTAAAGCCATATGCCATGCCAATGGACAAGTGAATAGCCAATGCGGCTGGCGGCACTAACCAGCGATTAAAATTGGGCTTTGCGGTAATGTATTCTTTTGATAAAAAGCTTGCCATGTCTGCTCCAAAAATGACTTATGTTTTAAAGTGTCTCTATAGAATATGCGCTATATGGCATAGTGTTATAAAAAGCACAAAATGGCAATTATGTACGCTTTAAAACACATCAGAAATACTGAATATTGAGTTAACTTTCGCGTTGGCACATAACAAAAATCAAGTTGTCATAAAAAAGTAGGTAAATTGTCATCAATGTGTCATATTAAAGCCACAAAATCTGCACATGTTAATACTTAGGACTGATTAAATCATGCCGGCCAATATTTTGGTGATAGAAGATGAACCCGCAATTCAGGAGTTATTAGCGTTAAACATCACGCAGGCAGGCCACAACGCCTTGCGTGCCTTGAGTGTGGAGCATGCGCAAGAGCTGTTACGCAGCACTCTGCCAGATTTAATTTTGCTGGATTGGATGTTACCGGGTATGAGCGGCATTGAATACGCGCGCCGCCTGAAGTCCGAAGCAATCACCAAAGCGATTCCGATTATCATGCTGACCGCACGTGGCGATGAGTACGACAAGGTGCGCGGCTTAGAAGTGGGCGCAGATGATTACGTTACTAAACCGTTCAGCCCACGCGAACTGAATGCGCGCATTAAAGCGGTGTTGCGCAGACGCGCCCCGCAAATGACCGATGACCCGATTGAAATACAAGGGTTATTACTAGACCCCTCAACTCATCGCGTTCTTGGTAACAGCACCAATATAGACTTGGGGCCTACAGAATTCAGGTTGCTGCATTTTTTCATGAGCAATGCCGAACGCGTGCATACCCGTAGCCAGCTTCTCGATAAGGTGTGGGGCGACCGTGTATTTGTAGAAGATCGCACCGTCGATGTCCATATCCGCCGTTTACGTAATGCACTTGCAGTGTCTGGTCACCAGGATTTAATCCAGACAGTGCGTGGCTCTGGCTACCGCTTTTCTGCCATCAAGGAAATTTAGTTCAAATTAGCTTAAGCTGGCTATAATTAGGCCTTAATTTAATTAAAGCTTAATTTGTGCCCGATATTCGCTTAAAAGCTGCTTTATTCACCTGCGCACTTTGTGCAATCTGTTTGTTTTTCTGGTTAATCAGCGGCGTCATTGTTGCATTGACCATCTTCTCAATTGGTCTATTGGGCTACCTTATCGGTCATATTATTTGGCTAAACCAGTTACATCGTTGGTTTAAAAAACCTGTGTTAAAAGATATTCCAGAAGGATCAGGCGTTTGGGAAGACGTATTTACTGCTTTGCTGCAATATGAGCGCAACAACATCACCAACCAAACCCAGTTAAGCTCTGCCTTAGAACGCTTTACCTTAACAGCCAATGCGATTCCGGACGGTTTAGTGATACTAGGCGCCAGTAATGAAATCGAATGGTGCACACCTCATGCCGAAAACCAACTCGGCTTGAACTTAGCCACAGATAAAAACTTACCGATTGTGAACCTGATTCGCGATAGTCATTTTATTGCTTACTTATATAACAACGACTACAGCGAACCATTCAAACTTAAGTCCTGGAAAAACCCAGAAGTGATTTTCGAAATTCAGCTTATCCCGTTTGGATCTAAACAAAAACTGCTGATTTGTCGCGACATGACGCAACTGGAAAAAGTTGAGGTGATGCGGCGTGATTTTATTGCGAATGTCTCGCACGAACTGCGCACACCACTGACCGTGGTTGGCGGGTTTTTAGAAACGCTGAGCGATATGGATGGTGCGGTGCCAGAGGCGATTAAAAGTTACTTTGCTATGATGCAAGAGCAGACTGGTCGCATGCGGCGCATTATCGAGGATTTGCTGACGCTGTCAAAAATTGAGAGCAATACTGAAGAGCCAGACAACATTGAAATAGAGATGGCTAATCTATTAAAGGTGATACAAAACGATGCGCTAGGCTTAAGCCAAAGCCTGAATAAAACCAAGCATATTATCCAGTTAGAGGCAGACGACAAACTCAACCTCATTGGTTCACAGAATGAGATACAAAGTGCATTGAGTAACTTGGTAAGTAATGCGGTGCGCTACACACCAAAAGGGGGCGAGATTACGATTAACTGGGGTTTAAACGATGGGCAAGCCTTATTCTCGGTACGCGATACAGGCGTGGGTATTGAGCAACAGCACATCGATAGGCTGACTGAGCGTTTTTATCGTGTCGATCGTGGCCGTAGCCGCGAAACAGGCGGTACCGGTTTGGGGCTATCTATCGTTAAGCATATCCTCATTCGCCATCAAGCCAAGCTAGAAATCAGCAGTGAAGTCGGCGTGGGCAGTACGTTCAGCGTGCTGTTTCCCAAAAACAGGACCGTGCAAAAACACACTTAACGATGATGTCATATGCACCTATTAATATCGCTACCCTGAAGGCCTTCTGCATACTGGCTTGCAGCCTAGCATGTGCATGCTCGACAAATTTGCCGATAGAAGGTAAACCAATTCCTGAGCGTGGCGATAGAAGCTCTGCCAACCAACTCGCCAAAAATGACTTTGACCGTATGGCAGATGTAGAGTTAGAAGAAAATACACAAAGCCTGCGGACTATCATGCTAAAACTCTACAAGCGTAACCCAAATCAGCTAGCCAAAAGTACAACCGATAATGCTGAAAAAATGGTGGCCTGGGTAATTGATGGCGAGTTACAGCACCATTTTCAATTTAAAGAGATCGATAACAAACAAGGCACAGAGGCCATTTTTCTTGCCTTTAATCCTGATTATCAAGGTGACCGTGTGCTGCCTTATATTGTTGGGTTGCACACAATGCTGCTTAAAGCGCATGGCAATAAAAAAGAGTTTTATCTGACCGACAACATCAACCCGCAAAGCATTTATAACGTGGCACGCAATATCGAAATTGCTGCCTGGAAGCTTTCAACTGCACGCGATGCAAACGGTAGCTTGTATTTACTGAGTAATGAGATTAGCGATAAAGATCGCAATTTAAGTTTTGAACGTGAGTTTGGCAAGATGATCGGCCGTACCGATTTATATGCGATTGCCCTTGCCGAAAAATCGCAGCGACTTATTTCGCGCATTGCGCAGAGTCTTGCGACTGCGGTGTTTCTGCCATTTTAGAAAAAATGCTAGAGTGCGTTTGACGCACTCTAGCATTTCTAAACACAAGCAAAATTAAAGCTAACTTATTTATTTTCCACTGCTTTCTCTTCAAGCTTTTCGCCGCCTTTTTGAATATCTTGACCTGCACCTTCCATGGTATTACAAGCACTTAATGAAACGGCAAACGCTAACATTAACAACGTGCTAAATATCTTCATTTTGTTTTCCCTTTTAATTGGATTGATAAAAGAATTTGTTCACTACGTAAACGTATTTTACGTAGCGCAATCCAAATCAATATAAGCAAACCCTGAAAGTGCTGTCAGACGATTCTTACAGCGGCTTAAATATACAGCCAAATTAAAAAGGGGCATTAAGCCCCTTTTTTAAACACTTAACCTAAATTGGCTATGTATTTTCAGCTCGCTGCCGCAGAGGGCGCTGGTGCAGGCTCGGCAACATAAATCTCAACACGACGATTTTTGGCTTTGTTTGCACTAGTATCATTTGCGACTAGCGGCTCACGTGAGCCGCGTCCTTCAATCGTTACACGACTTGAAGATATGCTTCTAGCTGCTAAGTAATCACGCACACTCGCGGCACGATTTAACGATAAAGGATTATTTACCGCATCACTGCCAGTACTATCGGTATGGCCAATAATCGTTACATTACTGTTAGGCGTACTCGCCAAACTGGTAGCAAACGTGTCCAATACATTTCTAAAGTTTGGTTGAATATCAGCGCGACCCACCGCAAAAGATATATCGCTTGGAATATCCAATTTCAAACGGTTATCCGCAGTTTGCGTCACTGCAACGCCAGTCCCCGCGGTCGCCTCTTCCATTTGGCGTTTTTGCTCTATTTGACGTTTTGTCCACACATTACCCGCCACAGCACCCACACCAGCACCTACCGCCGCGCCAATAGCTGCACCTTTGCCTTTTCCTGCAACAGCACCCACCACCGCGCCAGCACCAGCACCAATAGCAGCGCCTTTAGCTGTGCCTTTTTGCGTCTCTGTCATACTGGCACAACCGCCCAATAAAAACGTAAGCAACACAGAACTTAATATTATTTTATTACGCATATAATTTACCTTTTTGTTAAAAATAGAACTTCTAGACCAAACGCGGCTAGACTACAGACCAAACTTGCCAGAGTACGTTCTCGTACGCTAGCAAGTTTAAATGTTTATTTATTCCTATCTGCGGCATCTTCAATTTTTTCGCCGCCTCTTTGAATATCTTTACCTGCGCCTTCAAAAGTATTGCAGGCACTTAATGTTACTGCAAATGACAGGATTAAGAATGTGCTGATTAATTTCATTTTGTTTTCCATATTAAATTTAGACTTATAAAAAATTATATGGTCGAATGAATTTAATCAATATCAGCTAACCCTGAAACTGCTGTCAGACGATTCTTACAAACCAATCTTACAAAGCAACCCTATGTTTCACTGCTTAGTAAATATAACGACATGCTGCCATGGCAAACTGGTGATTGTGTTGTGCCACCTAAAAGGCAGTACGGTAATCTCTTTGATGATTTGCGCTTGCGTCATTTTGTGGCTATTTTTAATCGGCACTTTGTCATCTTCGGCCCGATATTCTACCAACACCAATTTAGCCCCAGGCTTAAGCACTGCCCAAACGCTTTGCATCATTTCATACGGAAATTCCAACTCATGGTATGCATCCACCATAATCGCTAAATCCAGGCTGTTTGCCGCCAGCTTGATGTCACTGGGAGTGGATAACACAGGCTTAATATTAGGGTACTTTTTAGATAATTTTTTTAGCTTACCTATCATTTCAGGTTGCACGTCAACCGCATAGATACTGCCCTGCAGGCCAACACCGTCGGCCATGCGGCGCGATAGATAGCCTGTGCCCGCGCCAATATCCGCCACCACCATGCCTTTTTTAAGGTTAAGTGCGCGCATTAAAATATCGGTGCGCTCTTCTTTTTCACGTTCGGCACGCTCTAACCAAGCGGCGCCTTGGTAACTCATAATTGGCGCAATCTCGCGCCCCATATACACCTTGCCAGTGCCATCTGCAGTGGGTGGATATTGCTGGTAAATGGGAGCTGGTTCTTGCTTGGGCGCTTGTTTTGCTTCGGCAAAATCATTATGAAAATTGAACGTAAAAATACAAAAACAGGCGAGTAGATAAACTTTTTGTTTAATCATCAATTTGAATGCCTAAGAAGTATTATTTTTAAAGGTAAAAATAAGAGCTTCTATCTCAGGAATAATTCATTCAAATCTACTAACGTTGGCAAATAGTTGGTTTTGACTTTAAATCCCCCTTGCCGCGCCTTCGGCTTGAGCGGCAGATGGAGAAGCGGCGAGGACTGTTTGAGTGCTGAAAGCGCGAGTTCCGCAGCCGCCCAGATGCGGCGCTAAGACCGAAGGATAAAGCGGCAGCGGGTAGCGTTTCACAACCGACTTAGTGCTTTAGCACTTAGCGAGGTTGGGGATGCCACTTGCGGGTATTCTTTGGTTTCTTTCTTTTGGCTAAGCAAAAGAAAGAGACTCGCAAGTCGCGCGAGAGCGACTAATTTCAATACTAGATTACTTGATACTGGAGAACTGTACCAAAAGCGAA
>JAKFEP010000171.1:0-13551 GCA_036675645.1 Methylotenera sp.
ATCGCGTATGGCTGACCTGCTGCACGCCGACAACGGCATGACGCAAACCGATAACGTGGATGAAGCTGATGTGATTTTGCTCAACACTTGCTCGGTGCGCGAAAAGGCCGAGGACAAAGTATTTAGCCACCTTGGCCGGTTCATCCCGCTTAAAGAAAAAAACCCCAATTTAATCATTGGTGTCGGCGGCTGTGTGGCCAGTCAAGAAGGCGACAACATCATCAAACGCGCACCGTATGTGGATGTGGTATTCGGCCCGCAAACCCTGCATCGTCTGCCTGAGATGATTAAAAACTCAAAAAGCTCAGGACTATCGCAAGTGGATATCAGCTTTCCTGAAATAGAGAAGTTTGACCATTTACCGCCACCTCGGGTGGAAGGCGCAACCGCCTTTCTCAGCATCATGGAAGGCTGCAGCAAATATTGCAGCTTCTGTGTGGTGCCCTATACACGCGGCGAGGAAGTGTCACGTCCGTTTGAACATATTTTGACCGAAGCGGTGCAACTGGCGCAACAAGGAGTAAAAGAAATCACGCTGCTAGGCCAAAATGTGAATGCTTACAAAACTGAATACGAAGGTGTTGAAGCTGACTTGGCCATGCTGATAGATACCATTGCCGAGATTCCGCAAATCGAGCGTATCCGCTTTACCACTAGCCACCCCAATGAAATGAGCGAGCGCTTGATTAACTGCTTTGCGACAGTGCCCAAACTGGCGGTGCAGTTGCATTTGCCAGTGCAGGCAGGAAGCGACCGCGTGTTGATGGCGATGAAGCGTAATTACACCGCGTTGCAGTACAAAAGCATTATTCGCAAGCTGAAAGCCGCTAGCCCCAACCTTACTTTTACCTCGGATATTATTATTGGATTCCCGGGTGAAACTGAGGCTGATTTTGAAGCAACGCTAAAACTCGTGCAGGATGTTGGCTTTGATTACAGTTTCAGTTTTTTATACAGCCCACGCCCCGGTACACCCGCTGCTTTTATTAAAGACGATACGTCGCAGGAAGATAAACTAGCGCGTTTAAACAAGCTACAAGCCATTAATGAAGCACAAGGCGATGTTATTAGCCGCAATATGCTGGGTACGATACAGCGCATACTGATTGATGGTGCATCGCGTAAAGATGCCAGCTTATTGGCAGGCAAGACGGATAATAATCGCGTAGTCGATATAGCGGGTGATACCAACTTAATTAACACTTTTGTGCGGGTAAAAATTATCGATGTGACGAATCCAAAACGCCTGAAAGGTGAATTAACCACCGAACTTGCTGACATGGTGGCGCACTGATGGAAATTACCCTGCAACCAGAAGATAATGTTCGCCTTGCCAACTTGTGTGGCGCGCTGGATGAAAATATCAAACAGATTGAAACCGCACTTGAGGTCAATATCAATCGCCGTGGCGGTACGTTTAACATCTCTGGTAAAACTGACAATATGCGCCTAGCCGCACAAATGATAGAAAATTTTTATGTACGCGCCAAAAAACCATTGGAGCTTGAAGATATCCAGCTTAGCCTGGTAGAAGTAGACAAACTTAAACCGGAGGACATGGCAACCTCTGCCATGCCTGTGCTGATGACGCGGCGTGGTGATTTGCATGGCCGCACACCCAGGCAAGTGACCTACTTGCAGCAAATTCAAGAATATGACATTACTTTTGGCATCGGCCCCGCCGGCACTGGCAAAACCTATTTGGCTGTGGCCAGTGCGGTAGACGCGATGAGCCGGGACCGGATTAAAAAAATTATACTGGTGCGCCCGGCAGTTGAGGCTGGGGAAAGATTAGGATTTTTGCCGGGCGATTTAAACCAAAAGGTGGATCCTTATTTACGTCCACTTTACGATGCGCTGTATGATTTGGCAGGTTACGATACGGTAAACAAAATGTTTGAGCGCGGTGCGATTGAAGTCGCGCCACTGGCATATATGCGTGGCCGCACGCTCAACCAGAGCTTTATTATTTTGGATGAGGCGCAAAACACCACGCCCGAGCAAATGAAAATGTTTTTAACCCGTATCGGCTTTGGCACCAAAGCAGTGATTACCGGAGATGTGACCCAGATTGACCTGCAGAAACACCAAAAAAGCGGCTTGGTAGAGGCACAAAAGATCTTAAAAAATGTTAAAGGCTTGGCGTTTACACAGTTTCTTTCTGCCGACGTTGTACGCCACCCGTTGGTGCAAAAAATCATCAATGCCTATGAAGATTATGACCAAAAACATGCTGATAATGAGCCGAGAAAAAATTGACGCTTCTCATGCCTTACAGAGTTATAACGCACTGATATAGATAACATATGCCGCAACTCTCACTTTCTGTCCAATTTGCTTCATCCTTGGTAAACTTACCCACTGCAATCCAATTCCGCAAATGGGCAAAAGCGGCGCTGCGTGTTGATACCGAAGTGACGATTCGTATTGTAGATGCAGAGGAAGGCCGCGAACTCAACGCAACCTATCGCGGCAAAGATTATGCGACCAATGTGCTGACGTTTCCACTGACAGAAGAGCCACACCTGATCGGCGACATCGTCATCTGCGCGCCTGTGGTAGAGAAAGAAGCGAAATCACAGCATAAGACAATTGAAGCGCATTACGCACATTTAACCGTGCACGGCATCTTGCATTTGCACGGCTATGATCATGAAACTGAGCCTCAAGCTGAGCTTATGGAAGGCTTAGAGACTGCAATTATCACAAAATTAGGGTATCCTTCTCCTTATCTCATTACATAGGGTGCCGACTAATGGCCTCTGACCCGGAAAAGTCGAACAATAAAGCAAGTTTATTAGAGCGTTTAAGCAATTTCTTGCTACGCGAACCAGAAGATCGTGAGCAGTTAGTCGAGCTGTTACACGGCGCTTATGAAAACCACCTGATGGACGCTGACTCGCTGGCCATGATAGAAGGTGTGCTGCAAGTGAGCGAAATGCAAGTGCGCGACATCATGATCCCGCGCTCGCAAATGGATGTCATCGATATCACTGACCCGCCTGAAACCTTTATCCCGCACGTCATCGAAACCGCTCACTCGCGCTTTCCGGTAATTGAAGACAATAAAAATGATGTGATTGGTATTTTGCTGGCCAAAGATCTGTTGCGTTACTACGCCGGTGAAGATTTTGAAGTGCGCGATATGTTGCGCCCCGCTGTGTTTATCCCAGAAGCCAAGCGTTTAAATGTTTTATTAAAAGAATTCCGTAGTAACCGCAACCACATTGCTATTGTCGTGGATGAGTATGGCGGCGTGGCTGGTATGGTGACGATTGAAGACGTGCTTGAGCAAATTGTCGGTGACATTGAAGATGAATACGATTACGACGAGGATGAAGACAATATCATCCAAAATGCCGAGGGGCATTATCGCGTCAAAGCACTCACTGAAATTGCTGACTTTAACGAAACGGTTGGTACCAATTTCAGTGATGAAGAGTTCAGCACGATTGGCGGCTTAGTTGTGAATAAGTTTGGCCATTTGCCAAAACGCGGCGATAGCGTGGTAATCGACAATCTAAGCGTTAAGGTGTTACGTGCTGATAGCAGGCGCTTACATTCAATTTTGGTTGAAATCATTCCAGATGAGCCGTATCCGATTGAATCTACATAAGCATTAAAGTCAGCGCATCAGGGTTTTTGAACTAATCTTGGTTTCAAATCTCATAACACTAGGTTTGCAAAGTACCGTATCTTGGAGAGATTGATGAAAAAATGGATGTTGGTTGTTTCGCTTGTAACTGCTAGCTTGTTAGCAAATACTGGCTATGCCGAAGAAACAGGTAGCTCACAAGCAATCGAAGAAGCACAATTACAACCTTTAGTGACTGAGATCCCCACTGAGGAAAAAGCCTTTGTCGCGGTGATTAACCAGTTTAATAAAGCAAAAATCGTAGAACTGCTGGGCGAGCCTGCGAGAGCGGATGACGTTAAAGTTAAAGGTTCAGGTAAAGTAGTGGCGAGTATTTGGCATTACCACAATATTAACACCGATGAAAATGGCACTTACTACCCTACCACCGAACTGGATTTTGTGGATGATAAAGTGGTGCAAGTTGTATTTTTGAATAACGATGGTAGCGAAGCTAACGATGGCGCAGGCAAAAAGTATGAAACACAGCCAATGCCGGAAATGGAACCGCTGGAAGATATTCCACCCAGCTAATAAGAGTATTTACCTATCTCCTCATAAAAAAACGCGCTGTTAATTAAACAGCGCGTCTTTTATTATCCAATCAAGCTTACTTCCTTAAGGCATCACGGATTTCACGCAACAATACAATATCATCTGGTGTCGGCGCTGGAGCCACTGGTTCTGCTCTTTTCAATTTGTTCACCATTTTCACCATTTGGAATATCACAAAAGCCAAAATGAGGAAATTAATCACAATCGAAATAAAGTTGCCGTAAGCTAACACTGCGCCCGCTTTTTTGGCCTCAACAAGCGCCATACCCATTTCCTGGCCGTTAAGCGGAATGTACATATTACTAAAATCCAGACCACCAAAAATTCTACCCACGATAGGCATAATAATATCGTTGACCAATGAATCGACGATTTTACCGAAGGCTGCGCCAATAATGACACCGACCGCCAAATCCATCACATTACCCTTGCTGATAAAATCCTTAAATTCTGATGCCATGCTCATAATAAAATCTCCCATTCGCTGTTGTTTAAAATTATCCGGATACTTAAAAATATGAATGCAACTGCAATATAGTCGTCAAGTTTGGGCATTGTCAACTATTCAAACCAACTCAGCGAATCAAACCTAAAATACGCTACAATCGTGGGTCTCCAGTCCGTCCCAACTGCTTATGATTTTTAATAAAAAATACCTGCCAACCCTATTCGCGCTTATATTCGGCGCAACTACTGTACTAGGTTTTGCACCCTATTATATTTTTCCAATCCCCATTTTTGCTATTGCAGGCTTATGTTATTTATGGGCTAGAGCAGGCACGCCAAAAGCCGCATGGACATTAGGCTTCAGCTATGGTCTGGGCTTATATGGCGTTGGCATTTATTGGATTTATATTAGCTTGCACGATTTTGGCGGCATGCCTTGGTGGTTCGCAGGATTCAGCACATTCTGCTTGTGTGCATTTATGGCGTTGTTTGTTGGTTTGGTAGGCTATTTCAGCAAAAAAATAAGTGGTAAAAATCAATCTTTGCTATGGGTAAGCGTGCCCGTGCTTTGGGGCTTAAGTGATTGGGTTCGCAGCTGGATTTTTACTGGTTTTCCATGGTTAACAATGGGTTATAGCCAAGTGCCGCACAGTCCGTTGGCAGGTTATATGCCAATTGTCGGTGTGTATGGCGTTTCCGTCATCACGGTTTTTATCAGTGCCTTAATTGGCTATTGGATAGCTAATAAGCATCAAACTCCACTCTTTAAGCGCAATATGATTGGCTTTGTTACGCTCACTTTAGTTGCTGGTTATATTCTAAAAACCATCGAATGGACCACACCTAGTGGCGCGCCAATAAAAGTGGCATTAGTGCAAGGCAATATCGCACAAAATACAAAGTGGTCGCCCGAAAAAGCGCAAAGTACCATTGACCAGTATTTAAGCATGCTGCAAGCCAGCAAGGCCGACCTCATCATCTTGCCGGAAACTGCATTGCCAGTGATTTCTAGTCAACTAGACGAATCTGTTAAAAACACTATTTTGGCACACGCTGAACAGCACTCGCTGATTATTGGTATGGTGGAATATGACGAAAAAACCAATGAATATTTCAACAGCGCGCTTGGATTTGGCGACGCAGATGTTGATGGTCACGCCATTCAATCGTATGCAAAAAATCACCTGGTGCCGTTTGGCGAATTTATTCCTCTCAAAAGAGTATTTGGCTGGATTTACCGCGATTGGCTGAATATGCCACTGAGCGATTTGTCGCGCGGCGGTGCACAACAACGACCCATGCACTTGGCAGGCCAAGAAATTGGTGTGAATATTTGCTATGAAGATGTATTTGGCGAAGAGATTATTCGTCAATTGCCAGCAGCCACCTTATTGGTGAATATTAGTAATGACGCATGGTACGGCCAATCTTACGCGGCAAATCAGCATATGCAGTTTAGCCAAGCGCGCGCACTGGAGACTGGTCGCTATATGTTGCGCTCTACCAATACCGGCGCCACCGCTAGCATCAATCAGCATGGCTATGTATTAGCTCATGCACCGCACGATGTACAAACTACGCTAGACATAACAGCACAAGGTTATAGCGGTAGTACACCTTACGTCCGTTGGGGAAACTGGCCATTTATTGTGTTCTGTTTTACTGTTTTGATTGCGCTAGTTTGGCGGAAAAGAGGCTTTCTAAGGTAAAATTGGTTTTTTGATTTATGTAGCAACAATCCACATCATGGTGTTAACTTTTCAACAAATTATTTTAAACCTGCAATCCTACTGGGATAAGCAGGGCTGCGCTTTGCTACAGCCTTACGATATGGAAGTTGGCGCAGGCACCTCGCACACTGCTACATTCTTGCGCTCGCTTGGCCCAGAGCCATGGAAAGCGGCTTACGTACAACCCAGCCGCCGGCCAAAAGATGGTCGTTATGGCGAAAATCCAAATAGGCTTCAGCATTATTACCAATACCAGGTGGTGTTAAAACCTGCTCCAGCCAACATTTTAGAATTGTATTTAGGCTCATTGGAAGCATTAGGCTTCGACCTAAAAAAGAATGACATCCGCTTTGTAGAAGACGACTGGGAAAACCCGACACTAGGAGCATGGGGCTTGGGCTGGGAGGTGTGGTTGAACGGCATGGAAGTGACCCAATTTACTTATTTTCAGCAAGTAGGTGGCATTAATTGCAAACCCATTACCGGTGAAATCACCTACGGCTTAGAGCGCCTCGCCATGTATTTACAGGGTGTCGATAGCGTGTACGATTTGCGGTACTCAGAAAATGTGAAATACGGCGATGTATTCCATCAAAATGAGGTCGAACAATCAACTTATAATTTTGAACATTCTGACGTGGAGTTTTTGCTGACTGCCTTTAATGCGCATGAAAAACAGGCACAGTATTTGGTTAAAGAAAAACTGGCTTTGCCCGCTTATGAACAAGTTTTAAAAGCTGCGCACACTTTTAACTTGTTGGATGCACGCGGCGCCATTAGCGTCACCGAACGCGCTGCTTATATTGGAAAAATTCGTAACATTGCGCGCACTGTCGCCGCTAGCTATTTGGATAGCCGCGCCAGACTTGGTTTTCCGCTTGCACCAAAAAATTGGGCCGATGAAGTATTGTTAGATTTAAGCAAGTTAGAAACGCCTAAGAAAGTTGCAGCATAAGCATGGAAAAAAACCCGCATAACAAAAATTTATTAGTCGAGTTATTTGTAGAGGAGCTACCGCCAAAGGCACTGAATAAACTGGGCGAAGCATTTTCTAGTGTGATGTTTGAATCACTTAAAACACAAGGTTTAACGCTTGAAAATGCCAGTTTGACTGCATTTGCCACACCACGCCGGTTGGCAGCACATGTAAGCTACGTGGCCGATAAGGCTGAAGATAAACAAATCTCGCAAAAACTCATGCCTGCCAGCGTGGGCTTAGATGCCAACGGCAAAGCAACGCCAGCTTTGATTAAAAAATTGCAAAGTCTGGGTGCAGACGAGAGCGTTCTAAGCCAGCTTAAAAATGACAATAACACGCTGTTTTTAGATGTCCTGCAAGCTGGCGTGTCGCTCCCAGATGGCTTGCAAAAAGCGTTAGATGAAGCTTTAGCCAAATTGCCTATCCCTAAAGTGATGACTTACCAGTTGCAAGATGGTTGGACTAGCGTCAATTTTGTGCGCCCTGCGCATGGCTTGGTGGCCATGCATGGCAGCAGCACAATAGATATTTCTGTGCTGGGTTTAAAATCTGGTAACACTACACAGGGCCACCGTTTTGAGGCTGAAAATGCTGTCATTACAATAACGCATGCTAATAATTACGAATCTCAATTAAAAGATGGCGCAGTGATTGCCAGCTTTGCAGTGCGCAAAGCCGAAATTGCAAAGCAGCTCAACGCAGCGGCAGCTAAACAAAACCTAAAACCGATTGATGACGACGCATTGCTGGATGAAGTCACTGCGCTGGTGGAGCGTCCAAATGTGTTATTAGGCCAATTCGAAAAAGAGTTTTTGGAAGTACCGCAAGAATGCTTGATTCTGACCATGAAGGCGAATCAAAAATACTTTCCGTTATTAGATGCTAACAATAATCTCACTAATAAATTTTTAATCGTATCGAACATTTCACCTACAGACCCAAGCGCTGTCATTCAAGGCAACGAGCGTGTGGTACGCCCACGCTTGGCCGATGCAAAATTCTTCTTCGACCAAGATCGCAAAAAAACGCTTGAAAGCCGTATTGCTGGTTTGGATAAAGTGGTTTACCACAACAAACTAGGCAGTCAAGGTGAACGTACAGAGCGAGTGAGAAAAATAGCAACGTGGGTCGCAGAAAAAATTGGCACTGACCCAAAACTTGCTGACCGCGCAGCCCAACTAGCTAAGGCCGACTTGCTTACTGATATGGTCGGGGAATTTCCCGAGCTACAAGGGATTATGGGTAGCTATTACGCAAGACATGATGGTGAAAATTCGCTAGTGGCAGAAGCAATTGCAGACCAGTATTTAGTGCGACGCGCTGATTTAGATGATTTAATTGATGCTTCAAATCTAGTAAGTGAGTCACTTCAAATTGCTGATAAAGTTGAGACACTTGTTGGAATATGGGCAATTGGTTTAAAACCAACAGGAGAAAAAGACCCTTTTGCACTTCGCCGCCATGCTTTGGGTGTTATTAAATCTTTCGAGTTATGTGCAGCGATAGCCCACTTGGCAAAACATGAGTTTAAGTTATCACTCAATGAGCTACTTGATTTTTCCGCAAGGACATTTACTACAACTTCAGTTCAAGTTTCAACCTTAGAAGAAATTAAAGAGTTTATCTTCAATAGATATCAAAATCAGCTCTCAGGATTCTTTAAGTTACAAACTCTAGATGCAGTAATTTCATTAGAACCGCCACTTCATGAGGTAATCAAAAGAGCTCGCGCTGTAAAAGAATTCCAGCAACTAGCTGAAGCTGATAGTCTAGCTGCCGCAAACAAACGCGTTGGTAATATTCTAAAAAAAGCGGATGGCACAGTGAGTGCAGAAGTTAAAACTAACTTACTTACAGAACCTGCTGAAGTCGCCTTAAATAGCGCTTTGAGTAAGATAAAGCCTGAAGCAGACAAACTATTTGAAAGTGGTGATTACACAGCCTCACTTAAATCACTGGCAGCGTTAAAGGCGCCTGTGGATGATTTTTTTGATAACGTGATGGTAAATGCGGACGATGTTGATTTGAAAAATAACCGCTTAGCTTTATTAAATCAATTGCACCAAGCCATGAACCGCGTGGCAGATTTATCTAAACTAGCCAGCTAAATCAATGAAACTCGTTATTTTAGATAGAGACGGTGTCATCAATCAGGATTCCGCCAATTTCATCAAAAATCCGAACGAATGGATTGCGCTGCCAGGCAGCTTGGAAGCGATTGCACTGCTTAACCAATCAGGCTTTCGCGTAGTGATTGCAACCAACCAAAGTGGCATTGCGCGCGGATTGTTTGATATGGCGACTTTAAATGCGATTCACGACAAAATGCATCGCGCGCTTGCGCAGATAGGCGGCCGCATTGAGGCAATGTTTTACTGCCCGCACGCAGCAGATGACAACTGTACTTGCCGCAAACCAAAAACTGGCATGATGGAAGATATTGCGCGCCGATTCTCCGTGGATTTGAGTGAGGTTTATGCGGTGGGCGATTCATTGCGCGATTTACAAGCTTTCCATGATGCAGGCTGCAAGCCAATATTGGTTCGATCTGGCAAAGGTGAAGAAACGCTGGCAGCAGGCGGCCTACCCAAGAAAACTTTAATTTTTGCTGATTTGGCTGAGGCCACGCAACATATCATTGGTGAAGACTTGTAAAACTCATGTTGCTGTTATGATTATTTGGCTACGCTCACTTTTGTTTTTTCTTGGCATGCTCATCATCACGCCAATTTTTGCCACACTTGTCATTTTAATGTTCCCGTTCAGCAACAAAGCGCGTTGTCGTATGGCTAGTTACTGGGCCTATTGTGCTTTATTTTGGTTGAAAGCCACTTGCAACTTGGGGTTTGAGGTGCGCGGTCGCGAGAACATTCCCAACCATCCTTCCATTATCTTGTGCAAACACCAATCGGCATGGGAAACGATTGCGTTGCAAGTGATTTTTCCGCCGCAAATTTGGGTGATGAAACGTGAACTTTTATACATTCCATTTTTAGGTTGGGCGTGGATTGCACTTTCGGCGATTCCGATTGACCGCAGCGCAGGTCGAGAAGCACTTAAAAAACTGGTCGCGCATGGTAAAGATAGGTTAGCCAAAGGCTTATGGGTAGTGATTTTTCCAGAGGGCACGCGTATCGCGCCTGGGGAACGTGCCAAATACCATATCGGCGGTGCTTGGCTGGCCACCCATACGCAAACCACAGTAGTGCCGGTTGCGCACAATGCGGGCTTATTTTGGCGCAAGAATGCGTTTATTAAAAGGCCGGGCACCATTACGTTGAGCATTGGCAAGCCCATTGAAACAGCAGGTTTAAAAACAGATGCACTCAACCAACAAGTAGAAGATTGGATTGAGGCAGAGCAGTTAAAATTGTGATGCAACAAAGCTTAACTTTTTCTAACGGCGAGACGATTTCGTATCTTTTAGAGCGTCGTCCGCGCCGTACCGTAGGCTTAAAAATTACAGATAACGGTTTAGTTGTACATGCACCCAAACGCATTTTTGAATTTCAACTCAATCAAATTCTGCAAGAAAAATCCAGATGGATTTTGAAAAAACTGCAGGCACGTGAAGCTAACCAAGTAGAAAAAATACAATGGGTAGATGGTGAGCATTTGCTGTATTTGGGGCAAGATATCCAGCTTAAATTGGTGCCATGTATTAACTCAAAACATAAAAAGACTCTCCACTTTGAGCGTAATGAGCTTGCAATACATGCTCCACAATCCAATATCCATGCGGTCTGTAGCCGCATGGTGTTAACGTGGTATAAAAAGCAAGCTGCCTTAGACTTTGCGCGACGCTTGGAAGTGTTTGCTGCAAAACTGGGCGTGCCGACACCGCCGCTTACCCTTTCTAATGCACAATCGCGCTGGGGCAGCTGCAATAGCCGTGGCGAAGTTCGGCTAAGTTGGCGCTTACTGCAGGCACCGCCGCATATTATTAATTATGTGATTTGCCACGAGCTAGCGCATTTAAAGCAAATGAATCATTCAGCCAAATTTTATGCGGTGGTGGAGCAGCTATTCCCCAACTACAAAGCGGCAGAGAAAGAGCTGAAACTGCTGTCGCCTCAACTACATCGCATGTAGCTTTTACCTACTTTTAAAAATGTGTGTTAAGTTATGCTTGCTGTAGCCGCAACTCATTTTATAAGGGGATAAATATGTCTTTTGTTGATGCAGTTAAACTGTGCTTTGCTAAGTATGCAGATTTTGAAGGTCGGGCAAAACGACCGGAATTTTGGTGGTTCGTCCTATTTTGCCTCGTAGGTGCTTTAGTGTTAGAACTGGTTGGCAGCTATGTTTCCTGGGCATTTTCAGTCGCTACCTTGATACCTTCATTGGCAGTTGGCGCTCGCCGCTTACACGACGTCAACAAAAGTGGCTGGTTACAACTACTGGGGTTAATCCCCATTTTAGGCTGGATTTATTTGATTTATGTATGTGCACAGCCAGGCGATGCAACCGATAATAAATATGGTGCGCCCCCTGCAAATTAAGTATGCTAATTAATAAAGGGAGCACATGCTCCCTTTTATTTGCTCTGCTCTACCTAACTACAACAGCTTTTTAATATCATTGGCGATATCGGCAGGCTTCTGACCAAAGCTGGTGTAAAGTCTTATTTTTCCTTGTTTATCAAATATATACATACCAGAACTATGGTCTATCGTGTAATCTTCTGCTGTTTTACCGGGTACTTTCGCGAAATAAATCTTATGGTTGCCTAAGGTTTCGGCAGTTTCTTGCAGGCTTCCCCATAAGCCAATAAAGCGCTTATCAAATGACGGTACAAATTGTGCAAGCACTTCTTGCGTATCGCGCTGTGGGTCTACCGTCACAAACAACACCTGCACCTCATCAGCTTTATCTCCCAGCAATTTCATGGTGTTCTTCAACTCTACCATTGTGGTTGGGCATACGTCAGGGCAATGTGTATAGCCGAAAAACAGCACGACCACTTTGCCTGCAAAGTCGCTCATGGTGCGCTTTTTGCCAAAGTGATCTGTTAATGTCAGTGGCTTATTAAAATCTGCACCGGTGATATCCGTGGCAACAAACGCTGTGGGTTGCGGCGAGCATGCAACTAGCATCAATAAAATTGCAAAGGCAAATAGTTTTTTCATGGTAAAAATCCCTGATTTCATCACTTAATTGGTATGTTTTGATTCTAACATAAGCATTAAATTCATCGCTTAGTTTACAATAGCGTTTTTTAGTTTTGAGAGTAAAGCAACATGGCAATACCCAGCTCAATGGCAGATCGCGACGGCGTTATTTGGTATGACGGAAAATTAGTCGATTGGCGCAGTGCAACTACCCACGTATTAACCCACACTTTACATTACGGCATGGGCGTTTTTGAAGGCGTACGTGCTTATAAAACAGATAAAGGCGCGGCGATTTTCCGCCTGCAAGACCACACTGATCGCCTGTTCAATAGCGCGCATATTTTGCAAATGAAAATGCCGTTTACCAAGCAAGAGATTATGGAAGCACAAAAAGCGGCCGTGCGTGAAAACAAATTGGAATCTGCCTACATTCGCCCTATGGCTTTTTATGGCGCTGAGGCGATGGGCATTGCCGCCAAAACACTCTCAACCCACGTCATTTGTGCAGCATGGAGCTGGGGCGCCTATATGGGCGACGAAGCGCTCACAAAAGGCATTCGCGTTAAAACATCTTCATTTTCGCGCCATCATGTGAATATCACCATGTGCAAAGCGAAAGCGAATGGTAACTATATGAACTCTATCTTAGCGCATCAGGAAGCGGCGCAAGACGGCTATGATGAAGCGCTGCTACTGGATGTAGATGGCTTTGTGGCTGAAGGTTCTGGCGAAAATATATTCATCATTCGTAAAGGCAAGCTCTACACGCCTGATTTAACCAGCGCATTAGAAGGCATTACTCGCGACACCATTGTGCAATTGGCGAAAGAAATTGGCCTAGAAGTCATCGAAAAACGCATCACCCGTGACGAAGTTTATACTGCCGATGAAGCATTTTTTACTGGCACAGCGGCCGAAGTTACACCGATTCGCGAGTTGGATAACCGCAATATTGGCAGCGGCACACGCGGCCCGATTACCGAGAAATTACAGGCCTTGTATTTTGATGTAGTCAAAGGTAAATCAGCTAAACATGCAGATTGGTTAACCCTAGTATAAGGGTAGCAAATGTCCGATGTTAAAGAGATAGAA
>JAKFEP010000164.1:0-1914 GCA_036675645.1 Methylotenera sp.
AACCGTAACGCATCCTGTAGCAACCGTACATGTTGGATCAACTTTACCTAGCGTTGGCGCAGGTGGTGTACTTGGTGCCGCAGGTATAATAATACAAGTCGGATCAGAAATACATCCTGAAGCATTCTTTGCTCTTACGCAATGTTCACCAGCTGCAAGACCACACCAGCCACCAGCAGGGTAAGCAACAAAAGGCTCAGCTCCGTCAATACTGAAGGTCAAACCTTCGGTAGATGAAGTAACTGTAACACATCCTGTGCCTACTGTACATGTTGGGTCAACCTTACCCAAAGTTGGTGCTGCAGGTGTTGGCGGTTGTGCAGGTATAATAATACAAGTCGGATCAGAAATACATCCTGAAGCATTCTTTGCTCTTACGCAATGTTCACCGGCTGCAAGGCCACACCAGCCATCAGCAGGATAAGCAACAAAAGGTTCAGCTCCATCAATACTGAAGGTCAAACCTTCAGTAGATGAAGTAACCGTAACGCATCCTGTAGCAACTGTACACGTCGGATCAACTTTACCCAAAGTTGGTGCCGCAGGTGTTGGTGGTTGTGCAGGTATAATAATACAAGTCGGATCGGAAATACATCCTGAAGCATTTTTTGTTCTTACGCAATGTTCACCGGCTGCAAGGCCACACCAGCCATTAGCAGGATAAGCAACAAAAGGTTCAGCTCCATCAAGACTGAAGGTCAAACCTTCGGTAGATGAAGTAACCGTAACGCATCCTGTAGCAACTGTACACGTTGGATCAACTTTACCCAAAGTTGGTGCCGCAGGTGTTGGTGGTTGTGCAAGTATAGTAATACAAACTACATCTGAAATACAGCCTGAACTATTCTTTGCTCTTACGCAATGTTCGCCAGGAGCAAGACCACACCAGCCATCAGCAGGATAAGCAACAAAAGGTTCAGCTCCATCAAGGCTGAAGGTCAAACCTTCGGTAGATGAAGTAACAGTAACGCATCCTGTAGCAACCGTACATGTCGGATCAACTTTGCCAAGAGTTGCAGATGGCCTTCCGCCTAATGGCCCACCTACAAAGTCATCCAATGATGCAGTTATTGAGGCAGAAGATCTTGTCTCCAGCATAAATCTCGAAAAGCAAGCAGCACCCGGACCAAATGTTCCGAGATCCACAAACCCTTCGTAAAATGCATTTTGAGCATAATTTGTCACGCCAGCCAGATAGTCCCAGCCGGTTGGGACAGGTGTTGTCCCGGTATTATTTTGAGCGACAGCAGCTCCTATATTTGTAACCAGGTTAAAATGTCCATCTGAATTTGGATAAGTGCCACTGCCATCTGAAACCCATTCTAAAACTGTAACAGTCGCATTTTTACCTCCGCCGGTAAAATCAGCAAGGACGAGAAGGTCGCCGTCAGTTTTGGGAGGATCAAAGATATTGTTGCCACTTACAGTAACAGGCGCTGTTCCATTCTGGAAGAACCAAAATCCAATTTGAGCATCACCGTTATTGCTGGTTCTGTCGCCGGCAAAGGACAGATACGGCCCTATGCCAGCATAAGGTGCACCGTTAATCTGAATGCTGTTAACAATTACAGCTATGCCATTAGCGATATCATTCTTTGCTTTTGTCTGGCTAATGGACCATACCATGCCGCTTGCTAATGAGAAATCCTTTGTACCTTCTGTAAACTGGTTGTCAACAACACCATTGCCAAAAGGATCCTGCACATGGGGGGGGGTACCATACGCAGACCATTCGGATGAGTTACCATCAATATTAACCTGTGCAGAAAGTTTTGCGGGAATAAGAAAGCTGCCCAGCAAAAACAACATCAAAAATAGTTTGATGTTCTCCCTAAGTTTTGTACGCCAGTTTCCCGGAGGAGGGGTACATCGTTTTGTAAACATTGTCATGATTAAAATTTTAAATTACTGAAT
>JAKFEP010000169.1:0-12963 GCA_036675645.1 Methylotenera sp.
TGAGTCTCACATAAACCAAACAACAAAACATTCCCAAGCTTGCGCCTAAGCATTCGTTGCGTCTATGCAAGTGTCTTAACCACAAACACCCACACTTATCAGTCGTTCATATTGTTAAAGAGCGTAATTTCAAAACCTGAAATTGATTGGTTGCGGGAACAGGATTTGAACCTGTGACCTTCGGGTTATGAGCCCGACGAGCTGCCAGACTGCTCCATCCCGCGTCCGATTCGACATATGTTGCGTCGAGAGGTGAGACTATAGCAAGTTTTGGCACTTTGTGTCAAAGCTTTTATGGCTTTTATTTAAGATTTTGTAGCTGCTGCCCACTTAAGCAACTATCAAACTAGCAATAGTTGCTACCACCAAGTCTGTTAACTCATTCAATTCAAAGCGATTTATAGATATAAGAACAACATGTCCTGCAGGCCGCATCAATATTGACTTGCATGGCAATAGATTAAATACAATTGTTTATATCTGAAAGAAATCTCATATTTACTAATACTTCACTTACTAACCGAGCCAAATACCTTTTTAAGCAAATTGCTGGCTTGTCCTAGGGGATCTTTACGAATAGCCGCTTCTTCTTTGGCAATCATAAAATAAACGCCATCCAAGGTTTTGTTGGTCACATATTGCTCTATATTCGCATCTTCTTTTTTCACCACGCCAAATTTGCTGCCCATCTCGGCGTACTTATTGTAGCTAGCCGCCAACTGCACATTCTCGGTGGCTTTTTGCACAATCGGTAAAAATTTCTCACTCATTTGTGCAGAAGTGGTTTTTTTGAAGTATTGGGTGGCCGCATCTTGCGGGCCGGTAAGAATAGCTTTGGCATCTGCCACAGTCATTTGTTTAATTGAACCCACAAGCAACGCTTTAGCCTCTGGTACTGCCGCTTCGGCCGCGCGATTCATTTTCAGCACCAGCTCATCAGATTGTTTGCCCATGCCCATCAGCTTCATGCCTTTTTCAATTTTTTGCAGTGATTTAGGCAGTGGAATTTTGACCTCTTTATTGCCAAAAAAACCATTTGCCGCACCTAGCGTAGAGACGGCTTTATCTACGCCTTGCGTTAATGCCTCTTTCAGGCCGCTACTGGCTTCTGCATTGCTTAAACTATTGACGCCAGCGCCGCTACTAGCTGTAGAATTGCTACCGCTAGACTTAATCGCATCTTTAAGCGATCCAAAATCGAGTGCATTGGCATGCGTAATAAACAAGGCGAACGCAGTGACTGTTAATAAACGTTTCATATGAAATGTCCTTAAAGTAATTGTTGTACTTATTGTAATTGCTTTAAGGACGTTTAAACACCGAGACTATTTTACTTTTGTCCGTTTTGCTTCACTGCCTGTACATTCCAAATGTTTTTGGCGTATTCGCTTATCGTTCTGTCGCTTGAAAACTTGGCCATGCGCGCTACGTTCAATATGGCACGACGCGACCATTCCTCTGGGTCTTGATAGGTCTTGCTTACTTCATCTTGGCAAGCAATATAGCTAGCGTAATCAGCTAACAATAAATAATTGTCGTGATTGAGCAAATTGTCGATGATGGCTTGATATCGATTCGGCTCTTGCATCGAGAAAAATCCGCTGCCTATCATATCAAGCACTTGCTTTAACTCGGCATTTTGCTGGTAAAAGTCACGCGGGTTGTAATTGTTGGCTTTAGCCGCAGCCACTTCCGGTGTGGTTAAGCCAAAAATGAAAATATTGTCGTCGCCCACCTCTTCCTTAATCTCGACATTGGCGCCATCCAGCGTACCAATCGTTAATGCACCATTCAGTGCCATTTTCATATTGCCAGTGCCGCTGGCCTCAGTGCCCGCAGTAGATATTTGCTCAGATAAATCTGCACCTGGAAAAAGAATCTCGGCCGCAGAAACTTCGTAATTCGGATAAAACACCACTTTCAGTTGGTCACCCACCACAGGGTCGTTATTCACAATTTCCGCTACATCATTGATTAAGCGAATAATCTGCTTCGCCACCCAATAGCCTGGGGCTGCTTTACCACCAAAAATAACTGCACGCGGTACAGCCAATTTTTCGCCCTTGCGAATGCGGTTATACAAAGTGATCACATGCAGGACATTTAACAACTGCCGTTTATATTCGTGAATACGCTTGATTTGTACGTCAAACAGCGCATTTGTATTCAGTTTAATGCCAGTGGCCGCTTCAATTTTTTGTGCCAACCTTGATTTATTGACAGATTTTACTGCACGAAATGCTTTGCGGAAGTCTTTATCATCGGCTAATGGCGTTAATTTTTTAATCTGTGTTAAATCTTTCTGGAAACCATCGCCGATAGCGGTAGCAATTAAGCTGGTAAGTGCTGGATTGGCCTGATTGAGCCAACGTCTAGGCGTGATTCCATTGGTGACATTGGTTAGCTTATTCGGGTAGATTTTATTAAAATCTGCAAACAAAGTTGTTTTCAACAATTCGCTGTGCAGCGCAGCTACCCCATTGACTGTGTGCGATCCAACCACCGCTAAATGCGCCATACGTACACGCCTACCATGCGTTTCATCAATAATCGACACGCGTCTAACCAGTTCGGTATCGCCAGGAAACATATGATTCACCATCGTAATAAACTGAAGATTGATTTCGTAGATAATCTCTAAATGCCGTGGCAACAAGCTTTTAAACAGGTCGACAGTCCAAGTTTCCAATGCCTCTGGCATTAACGTGTGGTTAGTATAGGCAAATATTTTAATCACCAAGCTCCACGCAAAATCCCAATCAAGATGATAGTGATCAACTAACTGGTGCATCATTTCCGCCACACCTATAGCGGGGTGCGTGTCATTCAACTGAATGGCGATTTTATTGGGTAGTTCTGCCCAGTCTTTTTTAGTTTTTACTTCATGTGTCGTAGTAAAACGACGCAAAATATCCTGTATGGATGCGGATACAAAGAAGTATTGTTGCTTTAAGCGCAACTCACGGCCGGAAGCCGAAGCATCATTGGGATACAACACTTTAGAAATGGTTTCAGACTTGGTACGCTCCTCCACTGCCACGTCATAATTGCCATCATTAAACTGGCCTAAGTCAAAATCTTTACTGGCTTTTGCGGACCATAAACGCAAACTGTTCACCGTATTTGTTCCATAGCCCGGCACAGGCATGTCATAAGCCATCGCCACTACACGCTGCGTATTCACCCAATGGTGCGCAATACTACCGTTCTCTTTTACCGGCACCACATGACCATAGAACTTAATATCATAGGAGGCTTCTGGACGTTGAAACTCCCATACATTGCCATAGCGCAACCAATTATCTGCATTTTCAACTTGCTGGCCATGCTCGATGGTTTGCCTAAACATGCCATACTCATAACGAATACCGTAGCCTGTGGCAGGGATATCCATAGTCGCCATTGAATCTAAAAAGCAGGCGGCCAATCGCCCTAAGCCACCATTGCCCAATGCCGCGTCATACTCTTTTTCAGCGGTAGCTTCCATGGCGTGGCCCAATGCACTTAAACCATCGCTGAGTTCACTATGAATGCCCAAATTAAGTGCAGCATTGCCCAGCATCCGCCCTATTAAAAACTCCAGCGATAGATAATAAACACGTTTCGGGTCTTGCTCGGTGTAACTATTTGCAGTTTCTACCCAGCGTTCCACCACATGATCACGTACGGTAAAAGCGGCTGCGTGATACCAATCTCTTGGCGTGGCGACCTCGTCAGTCTTAAAGCATGAGAAAACCAGGTGATTTTGTAACGCCTGTTTTACCGGCGTCAATTTAGGAAGTGTGGTGTGTTTTTTTGCAGCTTTAATCATGAAGTGCCTTTGGATTTTGTTATCGCTTATCACTGCATTTTAGCAAATATCGCGCCAAGCTTGATGACAATTCATTTAACTTCAGTTTAACCACAAAAAAAGCCAGCATATTAGGATGCAGGCTTTTTCTAGGCAACAATCAATTTACACCAGCAAGCTGTTCATTCTTTTAACAAAGCTGGCAGGGTCATTCAACTGGCCGCCTTCCGCTAATAAAGCTTGGTCAAATACCAGATGTGCCAGGTCAGAAAATTTAGCTTCTTCAACTTCACTCTCTAAACGTTTCACAAGTTTGTGCGTTGGATTCAGTTCTAAAATCGGTTTACTTTCAGGTGCATTCTGGCCTGCCGCTTTTAAAATACGCGCCATATTGCCAGATAAATCATGCTCACCTGCCACCAGGCACGCAGGACTATCGGTGAGCCTGTGTGTCACCCGCACCTCTTTTACAGCATCGCCCAGTGTAGATTTAACGCGCTCAATCAAGGTTTTGGCTTCTTCTTCTATTTTCTTTTGAATTTCTTTTTCAGTATCGCTTTCCAGCGCACCTAAATCCAAGTCACCCTTGGCGATAGACTGCAATTTTTTGCCTTCAAATTCTGTCAGGCTAGCCAACAACCACTCGTCTACCTTGTCACTCAACAATAATACTTCGATATTTTTCTTACGGAAAATTTCCAAGTGCGGAGAATGTTGTGCGGCAGCAAATGTATCAGCCGTAATGTAGTAAATCGCAGCTTGTTCAGGCTGCATCTTCTCAATATAGTCTTTCAAGGAGACGCTCTGCGAGGCTGCATCGGCACTGTGTTCATTCCGTGTACTGGCGAATCGTAACAGGCTGGCAATTTTGTCTTTATTGGCAAAGTCTTCGCCCGGTCCTTCTTTAAGCACGCGGCCAAACTCACCCCAAAACTTCGCGTAATCTTCTGGCTTGTCTTTTGCCATCTCTTCTAAAAGTCCCAGCACCTTTTTCACTGAGCCATTTTTAATCGCATCCACATCGCGGCTGTCTTGCAAAATTTCGCGTGAAATATTCAATGGCAAATCGGCAGAATCAATTACACCCCGCACGAACCTTAGATACTGCGGCATTAGCTTTTCCGCATCTTCCATAATAAATACTCGTTTTACATACAGCTTGATACCATGACGCCGTTCTCTATCGTACAAATCAAAGGGTGCTTTGCTTGGGATATATAGCAATGAGATATATTCTTGCTTGCCCTCGACGCGACTATGTGTATAGGCTAGCGGCTCTTGGAAATCGTGGGAAACATGTTTGTAAAACTCATTATATTCATCTGTAGTGATGTCATTTTTACTGCGCGCCCATAAAGCTGAGGCTTTATTCACCACCTCAAACTCATCGGTTAACACCATCTCCCCACCCTTACCGTCTGCACCCTCTTTCCATTCCGATTTTTGCATCATAATCGGCAAGGTGATGTGGTCAGAATATTTGCGGATGATCGACTTTAACTGCCAGTCATTTAAGAACTCATCTTCATCTTTACGCAAATGCAGGGTGATTTCAGTGCCACGCGAGGCTTTTTTAACCGCATCAATCGTGTAATCACCCTCACCCGCGCTTACCCATTTCACCGCATCTGTGCTACCTGCGCGACGTGTGGTTAGCGTCACTTTATCGGCAATGATAAATGCCGAATAGAAGCCGACGCCAAATTGGCCAATCAAGTTAGCATCTTTGGCTTCATCACCTGTTAAGGAGTTAAAAAATTCCTTGGTACCCGATTTTGCAATCGTACCAATATGGGTAATCACCTCATCACGGCTCATGCCAATGCCATTGTCGCTAATAGTGACGGTGCGTTTAGCTTTGTCAAAGCCAATAGTGATTTTTAAGTCGCTGTCATTTTCATACAAGGTACTGTCTGCCAGCGCTTCAAAGCGCAGTTTATCGGCCGCGTCTGACGCGTTCGAAATCAGCTCGCGCAGCACAATCTCTTTGTTGCTGTACAGCGAGTGAATCATCAACTGCATCAGTTGCTTTACTTCAGCCTGGAATTCCATTTTTTGTGCTGCCATTTTTTATCCCTTTTTGCGTTAAACTTGATAATAAAAATATAAGTAAAATTGTTGGCTAGTCAATTAGTATAGACAGCCAATTAGAGTAACTAGTAAATTGGGGTAAAGTGAGTATTTTCAAGCGTTCATCAGTTAAATTTACAGTTTAAATTGATGGCTTAAATTAAAGGTGGAATATGGCAGATATCAGCGTTGTAGAAATTGATTCAAACACCTACCAAGTCACGGTGTCAGCACAAACAACAACGATGCATATGGTGACTGTGCAAGCTGACTATGCACAAAAGCTGACTAATGGGCGCATTAGCAATACCGAACTGCTCAAAAAATCGTTTGAATTTCTATTACAACGCGAATCCAACACCAGCATTTTGCGCAGTTTTGATTTAAGCGTAATCAGCCGCTATTTTCCCGAATTCGAGCGTGAAATTAAAGCATAAAATTTACAAAAAATATCTTAATTGTCATATAAAGCGCACAGCAACTATGCTATAAAAGCGTATGAAAAACGATAATACTGTTTCACCCAACCCTCCTGTAGAAACGCTACTGGCAGCCGTAGATTTAGGCTCTAACAGTTTTAGATTAGAAATTGGCCGCTACGATAACGGCCAAATTTACCGCGTCGATTATTTAAAAGAAGCCGTGCGTCAAGGTGGCGATTTGGACGCCGAGCGTAACTTAACCCCTGAAGCCATAGAGCGCGGACTCAAATGTTTAGCGCGCTTTGGTGAAGCGATAAAGAATTTTCCTAAACAGAATGTGCGCGCAGTAGCTACACAAACGCTGCGCGAAGCCAAAAACCGTGATGTATTTTTAAAGCTCGCCAAGAAAGCACTCGGCTATGACGTTGAAGTGATTTCTGGCGTTGAAGAAGCTCGGCTGATTTACCAAGGCGTTAGTCGCTTGCTGCCACAATCGGACGAGCGACGCTTGGTGATTGACATTGGTGGTCGCTCTACTGAGTTCATTCTTGGGCAACACTTAAACGCACAAACAACAGATTCATTGCGGGTAGGCTCAGTGACCTGGTCACTCAAGTATTTTGCCGACGGCCAACTCAGTGAAAAAAACTTTGAGCGCGCAGAAATTGCGGCAGAATCATTTCTAGATGCGGTTGCTGATAATTATCAACCGGCTTATTGGGATGTCGCTTACGGAGCATCTGGCACTGTCGGCGCAATTGCCGAAATACTGGCAGCAGCTGGCTTTGCCGAAGATACAGTGACCCGCAAAGGGTTGGCATGGTTACGTGCGCAACTTATTAAAGCCAAAACCATTGATAAAGTTGAGCTAGTTGGTTTAAAAGAAGATCGTAAAGCGGTGATAGCCGGCGGCCTAAGTGTGCTGATTGGCATATTTGATTTGCTAAAGCTCGACACACTGGTGGTGGCCAAAGGGGCATTAAGACACGGATTGCTGTACGACATGAGGCAAGACGACGCCGTTAGCAAAGACTTGCGCGATGCCTCAATCAACCTGCTCATTACGCGCTTTGGCGTCAATAAGAATCATGCTGCTAACGTAGCAAAAGTTGCATTGAGTTTTTTTAACTTGCTTGCATCAAACACTTTGGGGGATGAAAAAAATAATGAGGATTTGCGCAAGTTAAAACAAAAACTGGGCTGGGCGGCTTTTTGCCATGAGGTGGGGAGTGCCATCTCGCATAGCGAATCACAAAAACATGGCGCCTATATTGTCGATAACACGGAGTTGATGGGCTTTTCCCAAAGTGAGCTGCATCGCCTGAGTTTGCTAGTGCTGGGGCATAGTGGCAAGCTAAAAAAACTGGATGCTGATTTTAGCGATGAAGGCTTTATTTACCAGCTGATTTCGTTAAGGCTAGCGGTTATTTTCTGTCACTCACGTAGTATGCCGGTGTTAAAAAACATCACGTTTGAACGTGCAGAAAATACGTTCCTACTGAGCCTGCCAAGCGCTTGGCAGCAAGCCTTTCCACAAACGTCGTATTTATTAGAAGAAGAAGTGTTGGCCTGGAATAAAACTAATTGGAGCCTCATTGTATCTACCAAAAATTAAAGCAAAAATTAATTTTATCCCATTGATTCAATTATAAAATATGACAGTTTTATGACAGTTGACATGCCTAGTAAACGGTATAAACTGTTTATACCGTTTATTAGGAGAGTTCCATGTCAGAAACCACTACCCCCAAAACTACAAATGTAGAACCAACAGCAGTTAAGCCAGCGGCAATGAAAGCTACGGCGAAGCCAACTTCAACGAAACCAACCGCAAAACCCAGGTCATCCACATCTGCTGCAAAGCCAGCTGTAAAAAAACCAGCGACAAGTACAGCGAATAAAGTTGTCGCAAAAACAGCGATGCCTGCAAAAATTGCCGCAGTAAAACCAATAGCAAAATCAAAAGCTGCCCCTGCAAAAAAATCATCTATAAAATTGCCTAAGCCCAAGAAAGCCAAGGCAGAAAAGGTCAAACCAGAAAAAATCAAAATGGAACGTGATAGCTTTACTATGCCAAAAGATGAATATGCACAACTCACATTGCTAAAAGCACGTTTAAGCTCTATGGGTCAGCCGGCTAAGAAAAGTGAGCTATTACGTGCAGGGGTTAAGCTGCTGGCGGCCATGTCTGACAATACTTTAAAAACCACGCTGGCAAAAATACCGGTGATTAAAACTGGTCGTCCCAAAAAGAAAAACTAGGAAAAAACTAGAAAAACTAATCCAGTAGACCGGGTGATTGCACTGCAGCAATATTGTAACGTGCGGCGTGAGCTTCTACTTCGTCATCAGGCAGGCGCAACCACCATACTGCGCCTTTTTTGATGCTAATTTCTTCTGCGGTAAATCCTGTTAAATGTGCTACCAACTGCCACAACCAAGGCTGGTGACCCACTAGCAAGACATTTGGTGCACTTACATTCAAGGTGCCCAAAGCCATTAGTACCTCTTGCAAGTCTGCACTAGGCTTTAAGGATTCAAGCACTTGAACTTCGCCTTTTAAGGCTTGAGCGGTTTGAAAAGCACGCATGGCTGGGCTGCTCAGCAATAACACATCCTTGGGCAAGCGCTCACTCAACCAACGAGCCATCCGTTTGGCTTGCTGTTTGCCTTTTGGTGTGAGCATGCGTGCCAAATCCTGACCCTCACCTTGTGCCAGAGCGGGGTGCGCTTCAGCATGCCGCCAAATAATCAAGTTCTTAAATGTCGGAATTGGGTTAACTACTTTCATAATATTTATTTAGCTTCATATTGTTCAATAAGCATTTTTTGCGCACTTACTTTTACATTATTCAAATTTTGACTGGTACTATATTCGCCGTCCTGCGCCAGCATCCAGGCATCTTCAGTGTCATTTAAGTAAGGTATGACGCATTCTTGCATAATGCGTGCTTGCATCTGCGAACCAGTTATCGGCCATGCGATTTCAATGCGACGCAGCATGTTGCGACTCATCCAATCTGCACTAGAAAGCCACATATAACGCTCGGCATTAATTTCGAAATAGAATACGCGTGAGTGCTCTAAAAAGCGTCCTACGATGGAGCGTATGCGGATACGACCTTCTATGCCTGGGGCGTTGAGTGGCAATATACAAGCGCCTCGCACAATTAAATCCACTTCCACACCCTTACGGGCAGCTTCAATGAGGGTGTTGACCAACACTTCATCAGTCAATGAATTCATTTTTGCGATGATTTTAGCGTGACCACCTTGTTCGCAAGCACGTTTAGCCGCAACAATATGGCGCAACATTGCGCGCTGCAGGGTGAACGGTGCTACCAATAATTTACGCATGCGAGGCAATGCTGTCTGACTGGTCAGGTGCCTAAAAATATATTCGACCTCACGCGTCAATACCGTATCGCTGGTGAGCATGCAGATATCCGTATAAAGTTTGGCAGTGTTGGCGTTGTAGTTGCCCGTAGACAAATGCGCGTAACGCTTGATTTGCTTGCCTTCTTTACGCATTACCAGCAACATTTTGGCATGCGTTTTCAAGCCTAGCATGCCATACACAATTTGCGCGCCAATTGCTTCTAGCGATTCTGCCCAGTTGATATTCGTTTCCTCATCAAACCTGGCCTTAATCTCTACTACCACCAACACCTCTTTGCCACGGCGTACCGCTTCTTGCAACAGCTTGAGCATGCGCATATCGCTACCCGTGCGATAAATGGTCTGGTGAATCGCTAGCACATTGGGATCGTTTACCGCCTCTTCTAAAAATTGAATGACCGCATCAAAATTCTCATAGGGGCGATGAATCAGTACGTCACCTTGCTTAAGTCGCTGGAAAAACGATTCTTTTGCCACCAACTGCTGTGGCCAGCGCGGGTGAAAAGGGTTGAACATAAACTCGGCGCCTTTAGCCAAGCTGATTAACTGAATCAACCGGCTTAAGTTGACTGGGCCCGAAACGCGGTAAAGCGACTCTGCAGGCAAGCTAAACTGCTTCAGTAAAAATTCGGATAAGGCATCTGAACAGGATTTCGATACTTCCAGCCGCACCGCTTCACTATAGGGACGCTGCGCCAGCTCGTGCCGCAAAGCACTCGGCAGGTCACTCATATCATCTTCATCTAAAGCCAAATCTGAATGGCGCGTGACCCTAAACTGTGAAAAGCTCAAAATTTTTCTACCAGAAAAAAAACTAGCCAAATGTGCACCAATAATACTGGTGAGCGTCACAAAATTCTGTGTATGCCCGTTTGGCAAGGCGATCACCCGTGGCAAAGCGCGCGGCACACGCACAATACTCACCGTTGGCAAGCCTGTTTTATCGGGCGCCAGTTCCACAATAAAATGCAGCGCCTTGCTGGCGACCAATGGAAACGGGTGCGTTAAATCTAATGCAATGGGCAGCAACAAAGGTTTTACATTGGTACGAAAATAATGCGCTACCCATTTTTTTTGCGCCGGGCTTCGCTGGTCACCGGAAACTATATCGATGCCGGCCGCTTTTAAAGCAGGCATTAACTCTTGGTTAAAAATAGTATATTGACGGCTTACCAAGGCGTGCGCTTGGTTAGAAACCTCACGGTATGTGTTCTCAGTGACTGCACCTTTTTTTGCACCTTCACGCATGGCATCTAGTTGTGCGTCCATACGCACTTCAAAAAATTCATCTAAATTTGAAGCGACGATACACAAATACTTTAACCGTTCTAGCAACGGATAATCTTGGCGCTGCGCCAGAGAGAGCACGCGCTCGTTAAAACTGAGGATACTTGAATCGCGGTCGAGGAGTTGATAATTGGCTGGTGACATAGTGCGATATGTTATGACATTTTTTGGGCCGAATTATGACAGTTTTGTGAAATTACTAGATCAACATACAAGTTGAAGACGTGACCTAAGAGGAGTTGATTACACGTAGTGCATAAATACTCAGTCATTTCAGGCGATTGCCCTAGCTAAGAGTGATTTATTATTTTTAGAGATAGCCTGGTTTGTCACATAGGTAGTGACTGTTTTTGCAATACGCGGTTCAATGCCAGTTGCGCCGCCACAAAGCCAAAAGTCGCGGTGACGCTGACACTGGATCCATAACCGGCACAATTCAAGCCACTAACTATACGAGCATTTTTTTGGTCGCTAGAAACCTCATGTCCATTAGTTAACATATTGGTGGCTTCCAGGGCATCATTAATAAAGTCAGCGTTTTTTTCTAACGCACAAACTTCGTTTGGCTGCAAAATCATCTCATCGGAATATACGCAGACGATGCCAAATTTTGTCGATTTTTTAGCGTTCGAAGCTTTTGGGAAGCCATAATCGCGACGCAATTGGTTGCGCACTTTAGCCAGCAATTTATCGCCTGTCACTGCGCTTAAATCAATACTCTTGATCCGCGTTGGGTCTAACCTGCCGCCTGCCGCACCCGCCATAATGAGTGGCGTTTTTGTAGACTTACAATGCTCTGCTAACGCAATTTTGGCTTTGGCATCATCGATGCAATCAAGGATAATATCGGCTTGCATTTCAAGCGGAAAATCTAACAGCTTAGCCACGTTTTCTGATGTGATGAAATCTTCAATTTCGCGCACTTGGCAACTTGGATTAATGGCACGAATACGCTGCGCCATGGCGGTGATTTTGGCTTTGCCAAATTCGCCTTCCAGCGCGTGAATCTGGCGATTCACATTGCTTTCCGCAATATTGTCCAAGTCGATTAAAGTGATTGTGCCAACTGCATTACGTGCTAAGGCCTCGGCCGCCCAACTGCCAACACCGCCGATGCCGATAACCACGATATGTGCAGATTGCAGCTTGGCTAACCCCGTATCGCCGTATAATCGGCTGACGCCTCCAAAGCGTCGCGCAATATCTATTGCACTCATACTTCCAACACGGCTATTTCTAATACAACAAACGCCGCCGCTAAATTCTTCTCATCGCTAACACTGATGTGAGTTTGCGTGATATTTTTTGTGGTCAAAAAAGCCTGCAACTCATCGGCCAATAGCAATATAGGCTTACCTAAATCATCATGTGAAACCGCGATATTCTGGAAGGTGCACGGCGCACGCAAACCCGTACCGAGCGCTTTACTAAACGCCTCTTTGGCGGCAAAACGCTTGGCTAAAAAGCGTGGCTTTATTTGGCTTTTAAAATAACTTTCCAGCTCGGATTCGGCCAAAATACGTTTGGCAAACTCATCGCCAAATTGGCTGATAGAAGCCTCAATCCGCGCGACTTCGACAATGTCGGTACCGATGCCAAAAATCATTCTATTGCGAGGCAGCTTCTTTCATCAATAGCTTCATCTCAGCCACTGCATTATCCCAACCTACAAACAGCGCATGCGCCACAATAGCATGGCCAATATTCAACTCTTCAAGACCTGCAATTTCGGCAATTTGATGAACATTGTGATAATGCAAGCCGTGGCCTGCATTCACAACCAGCCCTAGTTTAACTGCATGTGCAATGGCCAATTTAACGCGCGCAAGTTCTGCCGCTTTGTCATGCTCAGTTTCGGCATCGGCAAAAGCGCCTGTATGAATCTCTACTACAGGCGCGCCAGTTTTTTTTGAAGCGTCAATTTGTGCAATATCAGGGCCAATAAATAGGGATACGCGAATATCGTGGCTGGCTAATTTTTCACATGCTGCTTTG
>JAKFEP010000202.1:0-1831 GCA_036675645.1 Methylotenera sp.
GGAGCGCGGTAAGTTAATTGTTACGTTGTCCGGCATAAAACCAACTACTTTTGATAATGCCACTAACAATGGCGACTTACAGGCGACGCGGTGTTGCGATTAAAACCAACCGGAGATGAATTTCCGGAGGCTGCCTAACGATTAAGCTAAGGGGCCGCGGAACGCGGTCCCAGTGAGCGAAGCGAACAACTTGAGCGCCTTGTTAGGCTTTTGGATTCGCGTGCTTTTTGTGCGTGTTTGCATAACTGTCTTTTTTACCTGAAACCAGCGCCGAACGAAAGGAATTACTTAAAGCCGGCACTAAACGAAAGCTGAACATCCGGCGGTTTTCAAGCCGGTGCCGAGCGTGATCGAGCGCTTGGCGATAAATTGTTAATTTGTGCGAGCGAATTATTTAAGTTGGGTAATTGATTTAAAGCACAAATTTTAATAAGTACTGAAACTACCTTGAGGCCGCGCAGGCAATACATAAGCCAGAAAGTTAGAGCTTACCATGCGACGCGATGGAACAGATTAAACATAAAATTTACACTTTCGTGCGATAGTGTAAACAGTGAAAAACTAACAAGAAGAGTACTTTCCGGAGGGGGCCTAACGTTTAGGTTAAGGGGCGGCGGCACGCCGTCCCAGAGAGCGAAGCGAACGATTTGAACCGCTTGTTATGCATTAGCACACGTAAGCCAGAGATTGTGTAGTCTTGGAAGGCCCAGCAGTACCAAGGGGAGCCCGACGACAATTAGCACTAACGACGAAAGCGAACCAAAAGGAATGCTCGACACTAATGGTGAAAAATCAAATAGGTTTACGGGAATCCCGGATGAATATTGTAGTACGCCAACCACGCCAGTTAGAACAAGAGCACCAATTGAAGTCCAGGCAAATGAATACAGAAATGTAGCATATCCGAGCGCATATACCTTTGCAGGATAGATTAGTCTCCATATCCACATTGTCAGTAATAGCGCCGAAAAAAATGATTTGATGAGCGCGAAGTCATACCCATTTTTATGTAAGAAAAAATAATGGATAAACGAAATATTCTCCATTAAGGAATATGAATTTGGATTTTGATGGTATTTTATGATCATTCCAATGTCTGAAATCAATATTGTTGTGATAATGATCACTGCTAACAGCGAGAATATCCTTTTCAACTACTTTCTCCAAATAATGCATAACTAATAATTAGGCGACATTTTTATGTCGCCTTTACGTGTCGTATAACATCTCTTGCCGTTCGCTAAGTCTTTGTTTGCATCGGATATTTCCGCGAAAAACGCGACATCGTTCGGGGTGAAACGCGACATAGATAACGACAAGTCCGGGCTGCTGAGTTAGCTGCATCAGCAAGTTTTCGTCAGAAGCTATTCCATTCGCGTAGCGGCTGTCTATGCCGACTCCAGGGGTGCTCCGGTTATAGCTGGCGGTAATGTAGAAAGGCTCCAGCCGCCCAGAGCGTTGGGGCCCAGCAGTGCTGCAAATGGGGCGCCGGTGATTTCACACAATCCGCAGCAGGGGGAGTGAGGCGCACCGACAGGTCGGTGCGCCCGGTTGCGTTTAGCGGTTAAAGCGTTCCACCAGGGCGTATTGGCCTTGTGCGGTAGCGGTGAGTTCGGCGCTGAGCAGGGCGGTGCTTTGCGCTTCGTTGGCGGTTTGGTCGGCCAGTTGGGCGATGGTGGTGATGCTGCGGTTCACTTCATCGGCAACGGCGCTTTGTTCTTCCGCGGCGGCGGCGATCTGGTTGGCCATGTCGGTGATATTGGCCACGGCCTCGCTGATTCCGGCCAGGGCGTCGTCGGCTTTCTGCACCCGCTCGACGCCTTCGTCGGCT
>JAKFEP010000087.1:0-12820 GCA_036675645.1 Methylotenera sp.
AATACCACAATCATTGGCTCGCCTGCGATCGTCGCCTGCATTACCAAGCAACGACCTGCCTCAGAAATATAGCCGGTTTTAGATAATCCAATTTGCCACTCACCAGTGCGCACCAAACCATTGGTATTGTTAAAGTTCACTGCATTATGGCGACCCTCCACATAAACCTCATGCGAAGGACTCGTAGTTGCCAAACGAATTTCCGGGTATTGGTAGGCGGCCTGTACCAACTTGGCCAAATCTTCCGCAGTAGAAACATTTGCAGAATCTAAGCCTGTAGGGTCTGCGAAATGTGTGTGCATTAAGCCTAAGGCCATTGCTTTGGCGTTCATGGCTTTTACAAAACCATACTTGCCGCCTGGATAATTTGTACCAAGCGCAGACGCAGCCCTATTTTCAGAAGCCATTAATGCTAATTGCAACATATCGCCACGACTTAAGCCAGAGCCTACAGACAAACGTGAACTACTACCCTTTACATAATCCACATCTTCGTTAGACACATAGATCATTTCATCGAACGATTGACCAGCATCTAGCGCCACCATGGCGGTCATCAGTTTAGTAATAGATGCTATAGGAGCAGGCGTGTCTGTATTTTTAGCATAAATAATTTCACCCGTATTTTGATGAATCACTAAAGCCTTAGTGGAAGCTAATTGTAATACACCGCTGCCATCATAGCTTTCTATTGCACGCTGCGCTGCCATTGCATTGCGTAATCTCACGCTCACTTTTTTGGTATTTTTTTTATAACGATTGGATACACGTTGTTTACCGACGGTGCTTTTTTGACTAGTTGAAATACGCTTTTGCGATTTTTTATTGGCCGCTAACAATTCTATAGGCGTAGCTACTAAGGCGATTGCCATATAAACCAACATCAATTTCTTTAAAAGTAAGTTCACCATTTCAACCAAATCTCACTAAAGTTTGAATCAATAATATATAAAAAATAGTTATTTGTCATCAAGTTAGCATATATAAGTAAAATAAATATTAAGATTATTTGCATTGTGACTAATTTGACACACTATTTTATAGTGCATATTGACCGCATAAAATAATCACTTTATGCGAAAATAACGTATTGACTTGCACTAATGCAAATTAGTTACAAATTTTACAGCATATTTTTAAGGTCTGAACATGAAATTCCCAGCCCAATTGCATTATACCGCAGAACATTTATGGGTACTCCAAGAACCTCATGGAGATTGGCTTGCGGGCATTACCGATTATGCCCAGGATTTACTAGGAGACATTGTATTTATTGATCCACCCAAATTGGGCGATGCGCTGGTGAACGCCACGCCTTGCGGGGTAGTGGAATCGGTAAAAACAGGGTCGGATCTGCATGCACCGATGAATGGAGTGGTGACTGCAATTAATGAAGAGTTGCTGGATGCACCTGAAGCTATTAACGACAAACCCTATGCCGCATGGATATTTAAGTTTAAGCCAACAGATGTCAACGAGACCGCGCATTTTTTGAGCGCAGAAGCCTACCAGCAACTGATTGAAAGCGCCTAAAAAATTAGGTCCAAGTTACAAATATCTGAGTTAAATTACAGTTTATTTCGGTAAAACAAATTTTACTTTTAGTAACAAATCCTGCAATTCATTGGTAAGTTGTTTGCGTAAATCGTTTTCTAGCGTGGGCAATAAGGCGGCTAAGATATGCTGGATATTTTCGCGCATCACCTCTTGAACCGCAGGCAGATCAGCGTTCACAGTGGCTAAGAAACTATCACGCACTTGTACAGTTTGTAGTGTCATGTCGTCCATAAACTTGGCTTTCACTTCATCTGCCGCCGCCTCGTATATACTTGGAATTGCCTCATTCATTGTTGCGCGCATTTGCGTCAGTATATCGGCTTGCATTAATTGCATCTGCGCGAGCAAATCTTCTTTAGCGTTTTCATTCAAGGTATTGAACGTGCTGGTGAGAGTTTCGCCCAATTGAGCTTGTTGCATCGTAAGCGATTCAGCCTGAAATGCTTGCAATTCCTCTGTTAACTGCTGGCTAATCTGCTGCGTAATCGCTTCCTGCTGCTCAGCCACCGAGCTAGTGTAAATATCCGGCATAGCGGCAATAAAATTAGCACGCATTTCAGCCAATGCATCGGCTTGCATGGAAGCCGCTTGCTGTTGTAAATCCATATTGAGATTTTGCTTAAATGACTCAAATATGGAGCTGAAATCCTGTTGTAACTGTGTTTGATATTGACTAATGGATTGCGCCTGAAACGCGTTCATCTCAGCATTAACGGCGCCTATCATCTGCGCAATTAACTCCGATTGCAACACTTCCATATTCGCATTAATTTGTGTGCTGGTCTGCTCTACCGCCGCTTGCACGTCTTCCGACAGCATAGCATCTGCCTTAGAAATCGCAGTGGTCTGCAGATTAGCGATTCTTTGCTCCAAATCACTATAGACATACTCAGCAGTGGCTTGATACATGCGCGGTAACTCAGTTTTTAAATCTGCTTTGGTTTTATCGACAAAATCAACGGTGCGTGCCTCTATACTGGCCTGCGTCTGTATTACCTCATCTTGCAAATCCTGCAATAGTTCAGCCCTGAGTGCCTGACGCACACTTTCTGTTACTGTTTTTGCAATATCCGCCTCTAACCTAGGCTTAATATGCGCGGCGATACGTGCAATCAATTCAGGCGTGATCAGGGTGACATCGTCTCGTCTTGGGCTGGGCTCAGACTCAGCCAACGTCTTAGGCTGGTAAACTTCTGTCAGTAATGGGATTTTTTTGTCTGCCACAATAACCTCATTTAAGTTTGCGCATGGTTAATATTCTTAACTTCATAGCCCCTGTCGCGATAAAATTTATAGCGCGCACGCGCAGCTACTTTATCTTGCTCGTCCTCACCCACTAACTCAACTAACTGTGTAAATCGACTAAAAAAACTCGGCCCAACCTCCGCAAAATTAATCAGCATATCATCTTGCAACAATGGATTCTGTTGCCAATGAATAATCACCGGCGTTTGCAGGGCAAGCACATTATCGACCAGCACATTCGGCGCAAACCCTTCAACTGGTTGTTGCCATAAGCTTGCGCTGACTTCATGTGCACTTTCTGCATCGTTGGCCAAAACAGTTACTTTGCGGCGCTTGTTAAGCGCGCCCTGCACCAGTTCTGCCAGCAATTGCTGCTTATTCGCCACATTAAAATAAAAATCGATACGCGTCATTGAATATTATTTAACAGCACTACTTTTACTACGATTGACTAAAAATGTGGTGAGCAGGGGCACCGGACGTCCCGTGCCGCCTTTTTCCTTGCCGCTTTTCCACGCTGTACCTGCAATATCCAAGTGTGCCCAGTCATATTTCTTGGTAAAGCGGGATAGAAAACAAGCTGCCGTAATACTGCCACCCGCACGGCCGCCAATGTTTGCCATATCAGCAAAATTGCTATCCAGCTGTGTTTGAAACTCTTCCCATAATGGCATATGCCAAGCACGGTCATGCGCTTTTTCGCCGGCTGCCAACAACTCAGCAGCTAGCGCATCTTTGTTACTGAATAAGCCACTCGGATGTTGTCCCAGCGCAATCACGCAGGCACCTGTTAGCGTGGCAATATCCACTACTGCGCTTGGCTCAAATCGTTCAGCATAAGTCAGCGCATCGCACAAAATCAAGCGGCCTTCAGCATCGGTATTCAGTACTTCAATGGTCTGACCAGACATACTGGTCAAAATGTCGCCAGGCTTAATCGCACCTGCGTCAGGCATATTCTCGCAAGTAGCAATCAGGCCAATAGCATTGATGGCTAAGTCCAGTTCACCGATGGCTTTAAACGTCCCTAAAACACTTGCTGCGCCACACATGTCATATTTCATTTCATCCATCTCAGCACCAGGTTTTAACGAGATGCCGCCGGTATCAAATGTAATACCCTTGCCTACCAGCACGGTTGGCTTTTGCTTTTTATCACCCTTTAAATGCTGTAGCACAATAAAGCGTGGTGGTTCTACACTCCCTTGCGCCACACCTAAAAATGAACCCATTCCCAGTTTTTCAATCTCAGCTTTTTCCAGCACTTCCACTTTAAGACCATAAGTCTTTGCTAGTGCTTTGGCTTGTTTGCCCAAATAGCTTGGCGTGCAAATGTTGGGCGGAAGATTACCTAAATCTTTAGCCAAACTCACCCCAGCACCAATTGCTAAACCATGCTTAAGGCCAGCTTCTGCTTGTGCGTTGTCTGTTTTTGGTACAAAAATGGCAATTTTTTCTATGAACAAAGGCTCAGCTTTTTTGAGCTTAATCGCATTCACCTGGTAAGTTGCGTCTGTGACTACCTCAACCAGCTGTGCTACCTTGCTTTGCGTATCTGATTTTTTAATCGCTAATTCTGTCAAAAATATGCCGGCATTGGTCACGCCTTTCGGCAATGCTTTAACCGCAGCACGTACAGCTTGGCGATATTGCTTTTCGCTAAACTCTGCCTGTTTGCCCAGGCCAACTAACAGCACGCGTGTAGCTACCACACCAGTCACTGCATGCAGTAACAAGGTAGCGCCTAACTTGCCATCCAGATCGCCGCTTTTTAACACAGCACTTACTGATTTATTTGATGCATCATCTAAACTTTTTGCAGCCTCGCTTAACTTACGCCCTTCAAATACGCCTACAATCACACAATCATGACGTTGTTTTTCAGGATTTCCGTTTTTTATGCTAAATTCCACTGTTGATTCCTTTATTAGTTAAGCTAAATATACGACGCAAATTTGATATGAGTAATTATCTAGCGTTTCGGCATGAAATCAAAGCGTAAAATTCAACAAACTTACATTTGTAATGAATTAAAAAGACTGCATTGAATATATTTAAAAAATCACTTTCGCACGAACTCATCAGCACCGCTGGCGGGATTTTTGTCATTTTAGTTGGCATCATTATCGCGCAGCGCGCGGGTAACCTCATTCGCCTTGCTGCTAAGGGCATTTTACCTAACGATGCTATCAACACTTTGCTGGGCTTTAGCATGGTGCGTTATATGCCGATGATTCTATCGTTGACGATTTTTTTGGCAGTATTACTGACGCTTACGCGTTGGCACCGTGATTCAGAAATGGTGGTGTGGTTTAGTTCAGGACTCGGTTTGAATAACTGGATTAAACCTATTTTAACGTTTGCTGTGCCTGTGATTGTGGCAATTTCACTGCTGAGTTTTTGGGTAATGCCCTGGGCGGTAGACAAAGTGGAAGACTACCGTACGCAGCTAAAAAGCCGTGATGACCTCTCATCCATCAACCCTGGTGTATTCAAGGAGTCCAACAATGGTGAGCGCATTTATTTTATCGAAAGCTTTGATGAGCTTGGTAATGTGGTAAAAAATATTTTTGTGCAAACTACCCAGCACAAAAAAATTGGGGTAATTGTGGCCAGCCAAGGCAGCCGCGAAAAAGCAAAAAATGGCGACGACTTTTTAGTCATGGAAAAGGGCCGTCGCTATGAAGCAAAGCCTAATTCGGCTGAGGTTTCTACCACGGAGTTTGAGCGTTATGCTATCCGCGTTGAAACCAAAGAGGTCGCGCGCAAACCGGATGACACCGATGCTAAATCTACTCAAGAGCTATTAAATACGACATCATCTGCTGACAAGGCTGAGCTGCAATGGCGCTTAGCAATTCCTGTCTCTGCCCTTATTTTGGTGTTATTGGCGATTCCGCTTAGCTTTGTAGATCCGCGAGCCGGTCGATCGCTTAACCTGATTTTTGCACTGGTAATTTATGTAATTTACAACAATATCCTAAGCATTTTCCAAGCATGGGTTACGCAAGGCAGGCTTAATGCCAGCATTGGCTTGTGGCCCGTACACGCGTTTTTTGCACTAATGGTTTTTTATATGTTTTACCGCCGCAATCATCTGTTGCCCTTGGTCCCTAAAATTAGGGTGCCTAAAATTATGGTCCCTAAATTTCCAAGCCGGTGGCTTGATTTAAAAAGAAAACCGTAAAGTTAATGCACATATTTAAACGCTATTTTTGGCAAGAAACCAGCATTAATATTTTAATGATCATGCTTGGTTTGCTTGCCATGTTTTCTTTTTTTGATTTAATTCAGGAACTGGATAGCCTGGGCGAAGGCAATTACGGTATCACCCAAATGTTGGCGTTTGTGTTGCTAAGCATTCCTGGTCATATTTATGACGTGGTGCCTGTAGCCGTGCTGGTAGGCATGATGCATAGCCTTGGTACACTGGCGCGCAATTCCGAACTGGTAGTGATGCGCGTGAGTGGCTTGTCATTGGTGAATATTGGCTGGATTTTAGTCAAGGTGGGGATGTTATTTACTGCACTGACTTTTTTTGTAGGTGAACTCATCACACCCATTAGCGAAAAGATGGCGCAACGCCTGCGGGTACAAGCCACCGATTCAGTGATTGCACAAGATTTTAAATCCGGCCTATGGGTAAAAGATGGCAAGAGCTTTGTGAATGTAGAAACCGTATTGCCAGATGCAAGTTTGCTGAACGTGCATATTTATGAATTTGACGAAAATTTTAAATTACGCAGCATTAGCATAGCCAAAAAAGGCGAATATGAAGATGGGCGCTGGGGCTTATCTGGTGTGACGCAAACCAAATTTAATACCTTTAAAAAAATTGAGCAAAATAATATCCAGACGCAAATTTTTAATAAGGCCAATTGGAAATCGTTGATTCGCCCAGAGTTGTTGAATGTGTTATTAGTGGCACCTGAGAAAATGTCAGCATGGAATCTATATGCCTTTGTGCAGCATTTACAGGCCAATAAACAAAAAAGCACGCGCTATGATGTGGCGCTTTGGTCGAAAATAATTTACCCCTTGGCCTGTATGGTGATGGTGATTCTGGCATTGCCATTTGGCTTTATCCAACAGCGTACTGGCGGCACTAGTGCCAAACTATTTATTGGCGTTATGCTAGGAGTGGTGTATCAAATTATGAATCGTGTGTTTATTCATTTAGGCGTATTAAATGATTGGCCGCCATTGATGAGTGCGATCACACCCACGATTTTGTTTTTGATTGCCGGATTGAGTTTGATATTTATGATTGAAAGACGCTAAAAAAACAAATTATTAAAGTTAAACTAATTGTATAAAACGTGTTTTTAGCAATCTATCGTGTAAAAATAAGCCCTGTTTATCTACCAAAGCCCATAAATACCCCAGCCCGCAAATCAATAGAGATAAGCTTGCCAGCGCATACCGATTTACTGCTTGTTTTGGGCTTAAGATGTGATTCCGTTGATCCACCAGCTTGATTTTCCAAGTTTGCTCTGCCAGCGTCTGTCCACTTTTGCACCAACACCATACAAAATAGACGCCAGTGACTAGCCACAACACTAATTGCAAACCATAACGCTTGTAGCCAATACTAGCATCGCCAAATAAGCTGACAAACCCCCATGTACACAGCATCCACAACGCAATGAGTAATAGCAACTCGTAAACACAAGCGGCAAATAATTTAAAGCGGGTAGCGTTTGGCTGCATACATTTTTTACTATTTTTTAATTTAAAAAGAATTTTGAATATAAAAAAGCCCGCTAACCATGCGGGCTAATCATCTTATATAATTGGCTACAAATCGAGGTCCGATTCCCAGTCAATCGATTCTGTGCGTAATTTTTCACGTTCAGCTTCTGGTAGTTTTTTGTACTCTGCCCACTTTTTACGCAACTCAGCTTTTTTTTCATCGCTTAGCCCATGAAATTGCTGATAGCGTTTGCGCGCATTTTCTCGCTCGTATGGTGTCATGCGGCTCCAGCTATTTAAACGCTTTTGCACAAGCTGCTGTTTTTGCGCATCCATGCTGGGATAAACCTTAGCAATATCCAACATTTTTTCGCGCTGCCAAGGGCGTAGCGTATCCCATTCCGCACCGAGTGGCGCCAACACCTTACGCTCATTATCCGTGAGTTCACTCCAACTTTTCATGGGCACTTGATTGCCGCTACTAGTACTATCACTATTACTTAATGACGACTTAATCCCACCCATATCTCCTAAGGCGAGATGGCTTTTACTAGGCTTTAGCGGTTCGGCTGCATGCAGATTAGCAACAAAGAGGACGAGTAAAAACAAAAATTTATGCACTGGTACCAATTCCCTATTATTTTGTAATTTTTAATTGTTTTAATATATCAACTACTAAAGCTCAAGCTTGCCGTTGTTGAGTGACGGCTCAAAACCTCTATCCACAAACGCTTCTGGCGGCAAATCTGCCCCCAATAAAAACGCATCGCTCGCCTCGTGATGGCTAAACGCTTGCGTTAACACAAAGCCTGCAATAATAACGCCTAATATTAAACCAGTGCTGGCGATGCGATGGTGCTGCGCCCAAGCGAATATGCCACTAGAGGTGCCGTCTTTGTTTACGCCTACTCCAGAAACTTGCTGGCTATGCGCTTTAACTGCACGCGCACGTCCATCTTCAAGCTGTTTTAGAGTGCGCATGCTTAAATCCTTGGCGTGCGCATCCAACAAGCTTGCGATTTGTTTGCCTTGTAAATCCGTGGTGTTTAAACTTACGTCTTCAGTGCTCTCAATCGTTTCGTGATTAATGTTGTCTATCGTCATGACTCTACTCCTAAATTTGCTAGCGCCCTGCTGCCCAAGCCTTGTTTCTCCAGCAAGGCAGCCATGGTGTGAACTGCACGTGAACAGTGCGTTTTAACGCTTCCTTGCGAGCAGCCCATCATTAAGGCAGTTTCTGCTACATCCATATCCTCCCAGTAACGTAATACAAAGGCTTCGCGTTGACGTGGGGGTAGCTTTTCGAGTGCCTTTTCAATCATCCGCATGGTTTGGCTGCGTTCTAGCTGACCCATTGGATTTTCCGACTCGTCACCGACATCAATGGTGTCTAGTGGGTCACGATCTTCTTCGCCATTTTCGCCTGCGCCAAACGATGAAAGCAGCGTTGTCCATAAATTACGCACTTTTTGCCTACGCCAATAATCACGCATTGTGTTTTGCAAAATGCGCTGAAATAACATCGGATATTCGGTAACCGGCTTGGTGGCATATTTTTCAGCCAGCTTTAACATAGCATCTTGCACGATATCAAGCGCTGCATGATCATCGCGCACCGCATACACAGTTTGCTTAAACGCACGCCGCTCTACATCACGCAAAAAATCTGATAACTCTTGTGAACTTGCCATGAGGTTTGGGTATTAAAAAGTAATGCAAGTATATCAGCTTTAGGTTTGTTTCTAATCGTCGCGCTTTTGGTTACAATCACTGCATTTATACTGTAAAGATGTAGCTAACCCATGACCCGTATTTTAATATTGATTGTTTTAATCTGGATTTTGTATCAGATTATCAAGCGTGTGATTGCAAATGCTAAAGCAGAAAGTGCTAAGCAAGAAACCGAGCAAAACCCTGCAAAAAATCAAGACGAGAAAATGCTGCAGTGCGCACAGTGTGGTTGCCACGTGCCTGAAAGCGAAACCAAAGTGGTGAATCAGCAGATTATCTGCAACAACCCAGACTGCAACAAAATAACGCATGCCGACTGACCTGTTTGCGACCTTAGACAACAACCTCAATGCCACGCGCTGGCGTAGCCTGCAGCTTTATAATGGTTATCGTGTCCTTATCGCACTGCTGTTCCTAATACTACAAGGCTTATTCAGCCGCGATGAGTATGTGCTCAATTTAAGCAGCAATTTATTCTTTACATTGGTGCTGGCTTATTTCATCTTCAGCATTGTGTCTGCCGTCTTTACCTGGCTAGAAAAACCCGATATTGATGTCAGCCTGCCCATACAAATCATCATCGACATTGGCTTTATTGTGTTACTCATGCACGCGCAAGAAGGTAGCCAAAGCAGTATTGGGCTATTACTCGTGATTGCCATTGCCAGTGCCAGCCTGATCAGCGTAGGTCGCCTAGCTTTATTCTATGCAGCTATTGCAACTATAGGCATCTTGTTAGAGCAATCCTACCGCGATATTTTCTTAAATGAGGCGGAGAGTAATTTCACACCCGCTGTACTACTCAGCTTAGGTTGCTTTGCCACAGCATGGCTCGCCTATAGCTTGGCAAAACGCAGCCAAGAAAGCGAATTATTAGCCTCCCAGCGCGGGCTAGATGTGCAAAACATGGCGCAGATCAACGCACTCATTACACACGAAATGGACGATGGCGTACTGGTAATTGATCACGAATTCAAAGTTAAGCATCATAATATTCAGGCAGTAGTAATGCTTGGCAGTGATATGACAACCGATATTAAAGAGGAAGCAGCGGGTATTTGGCACAACAAGTCTCTCAGCGAAATTTCTCCTGAATTAAACAATGTGCTACACGACTGGATGAAAGAAACGGAACCGCCACAAGCTTTTTCCCTGACGAATATTTTAAAACTAAACACTCAATCACGCGAATTACGTTTGAGACTTTTGCCGACAGGAGAACGCCGTCAGCAAGGTGCCGTCATATTTATTGAAGATTGGTCGCAAATGCAAACACAAGCACATCAGGTCAAACTGGCCGCATTAGGACGACTTACCGCCAATATTGCGCACGAAATCCGTAACCCGCTCAGCGCTATCAGCCATGCCACTCAACTTTTGCAGGAAGAGGATAACGACCCAGCTATTAAGCGTATGTTACAAATTATCAGCGATAACGTACAACGCGTAGACCAGATTATCAAAGACGTGCTGGAACTCAATCGGCGTGACCGCACCAACCAAGAAGTCATTCATCTGGAAAACTTTATTACCGATTTTTACAGCCAATTTTGCGCAGTTGAAAAAATCCCCGACGGTTGCTTTAAGCTAGAGATCAAAGATGCTGACACGCTCGTGTCGTTTGACCGCAGACATTTAAACCAAATATTATGGAACCTGTGTAAAAATGGCTGGCGGCACTCAAAAAATAGTGAAAATAGCCTAAAATTAAGCGTGTCTGTTTCTGCAAAAACACAAATCGTGCATATTGAAATAAGTGATGATGGAGACGGGATTCCCGAGAATGTACGCAGCCATCTATTTGAACCTTTTTTTACCACAGAAAAAACCGGTACTGGTTTAGGTTTATATATCGCGCGTGAACTGGCCGATGCCAATGGCGCAAAATTGCAATTTAAAACGTCTGGCAATGGTACACAATTTATTGTTTACCTTAAAAAGGTTTAAAGAGGGCTTAAGACTTAATGGCACAATTTGATTGTTTAGTGGTTGATGACGAAACCGATATTCGCGAACTGGTAGTACTGACTCTGGAGCGCATGGATATTCGTGCTGATAGTGCTGGCAATATCAAAGAAGCCAAACAACTACTTGCGCAGAGAAGTTATGATTTGTGCCTGACTGACATGCGCTTGCCAGATGGCCTAGGTTTGGAGTTGGTGCAGCATATCTCTGCCAATTACAGCGGCTTGCCTGTTGCCGTGATTACTGCTTATGGCAGTGCTGAAAACGCAGTATCTGCTTTAAAAGCTGGCGCGTTTGATTATTTAACCAAACCCATATCCCTTAAGCAGTTACGTCCACTGGTGGAATCGGCCCTCAAACTGTCTAGCTCGGATATCAAAGAAACTAAAAATACAGTTGATCTAATTGGTAGGTCACCGGCGATTGATTATGTGCGCACCATGATAGAAAAGCTGGCACGTAGCCAGGCGCCCGTATATATCAGTGGCGAATCGGGCAGCGGTAAAGAGTTGGCTGCACGTTTAATCCATAGCAACAGCTCCCGCAGGGATAAAACTTTTGTCGCCGTTAACTGTGGCGCCATCCCCGAAAACCTAATGGAAAGTGAATTTTTTGGCTACAAGAAAGGCGCATTTACCGGCGCTGCACAAGATACCTTAGGCTTGTTTCAAGCGGCCAATGGTGGGACGCTATTTTTAGATGAGGTGGCAGATTTACCCCTCGCCATGCAAGTTAAATTACTGCGTGCTATTCAAGAGAAAAAAGTGCGCGCAGTCGGAGGTACCGCTGAAGAGGCAGTAGATGCACGTATTATCAGCGCCACGCATAAAAACTTGGGCACCTTGATGGAACAAGGCCTGTTTAGGCAAGACTTGTATTATCGCCTCAATGTCATCCAGTTGAAAATGCCTGCACTCAGGGATCGACCTGAAGATATTCCTGAACTCATGCAAAAATTATTACAAAAAATATGTACTGCGCAATCGATTGCGGTTCCTGTGATTGAAGATAACGCACAAAAACTGATTGCCGAACTACAATTCGCAGGTAATGTGCGTGAGCTGGAAAACATGCTTGAACGCGCGTTAGCATTATGCGATGGCCAGAAAATTACTACCGATGATTTGTTTATGTACGATGAGGCCAAGCTAAGCAAGCCGGTCGGCAGTCAGGCTGACCAGCATGACTTTGATTCCAGTAAATCGGCAGAGTTTGGCCTGCCGGAATATCTAGAAGACATCGAAAAACGCGCCATTATAAAAGCATTGGAAAAATCCAACAACAATAAAACAGCCGCAGCTAAATTATTGGGGGTAAGTTTTAGAACGCTAAGATACAGGCTGACTAAACTAGGCTTGGCAAAGGATGAAGCGAGTGATTTAGAAGAAGATGAATAACATAAAGTACCCTGCAGGCCAGCACTCATGCGGCCTGCAGGATTAAGACATTAATATAACGCAATCGCCAGGTAGGTCAAGTACATCGCACCATTCACCAGCAGATGCCACACCCGAATGCCGCCTTTGGCCATTAAATAGCGTAACCAAACAGCAGCAACTAGCGTAATAATAATCCCCCACAGCACCTCTTTACGCGGCTCCCATGGCGTCAGCATAATGCCAATGGCGGG
>JAKFEP010000112.1:0-12816 GCA_036675645.1 Methylotenera sp.
AAGTAGTTATCCACACTCTGTGCATCTGTTGATGTTGGCGCAAGTTGGCAATGCCCACTGCAATACTGCAAAATACCAGCGGAATTAAAATCATTTTGAGTAAATCAATAAACAGTGTGCCAACGAGGCCAGCCGTATACAAGCCACCTTTGACAAAGCCATTATCTGCACCAAGCGAATGAAAATACAGCCCAACCACTACACCAACAACTGCAGCAACTAAAATTTGAATGTTGAGGCTAGGCAGTTTCATATTAGCTAATCTTCTGCTAGGTTAACTTCTTTGGCTTTAGCTTTGGCAGTTTTTGACTTTGCCTTAGCGCCTTTTTCTGAGGATGCGCCAGAAGCCTCATGGGTATTGGTCTCTGGCTCTATCAATTTGGCCTCACCAGTTTTCTTAACTTCTGCAATCGTTTTGTTTGTATCTATACGCTCAAACACCGCTGCAAAAAAACCATCAGTGCCATGCAGATGTGGCAACAGTTTTAAATAATGCCCAGTATCTAAATGAATCTGTTGTTGGGCCAATATTGCATTAGCAGGCACCAAAACAAAATCAGGATTCACTGCTAAAAATGCTTCAGCAATCGCCTCGTTTTCATCCTGCAATAAACTACAGGTGGCATAGATTAGACGTCCGCCAGCTTTAGTGAGCTTAGCTGCACGTGCCAAAATATTGGTCTGTTTGACATTCAGCTCCGCGATATCAGAAGCCTCGAAACGCCATTTTAAATCGGGATTTCTTCTTAAAGTCCCCAGCCCGCTGCAAGGCGCATCGACTAACACGCGGTCAAATTTCCCGTTGAGGCGCTTCAATTTTTGGTCGTTTTCTCCCGAAATGACTTGTGCATGCAGGTTAGATAAACCCGAGCGTTTTAAGCGCTGCCCTAGGTTATGCAAACGTTTTTCTGAAATATCGAATGCATATAAACGTCCGGTATTTTTCATCAGCGCGCCGAGTGCCAAACTTTTCCCACCTGCACCGGCGCAGAAGTCTGCCACCATTTGGCCGCGCTTTGGCGCCACCAAGTAAGCTAATAACTGGCTGCCTTCATCCTGCACTTCAATTTTACCTTCGGTAAACAACACATGACGACTGATTCCCATTCGATTCGGCATGCGGATACCAATCGGCGAATGCGGTGTGATGGCAATAATGTCTTCGTTGGAAGTATTTTCTGCCAACATTTTTTTCAGTACATCTTCACGGTTACCCTTGATGGTATTCACACGCAAATCGAGGCTGGCTTGCTCAAACATACTGCGGCAAATGATGAGCGCTTCTGCCTCACCATACTGTGCCACCAGCTTGTTCCATAGCCAATCGCGCACATCGGCCTGCACAGCTAATGGTAAATTTTCGGTCGATTTGGCTTTGATGGCTTGCGCCCACTCTGTTTGCTGCTCATTTAAAATAGGCTCTAACTCGCGGATACTCTTACCTTCCACTTTAACCAACCACGCCAATATCAGCTTACGCGCATCATCGGGGTCACCTTCTTCATTCGCCGCTACAGTGCTTAAATAGCGCAAACGGCGCAGCACGCCATACACACTCTCCGCCACAAAGGCGCGTTCTTTGGTGCCAAGGTCACGGTTATTGCGAAAAAATTCGCTTAATTTAGCATCGGCTGGGCTGTTAAACTCCAGTAGATTAGTGAGTACCATGGCGGCTTGACGAAGTAAATTTGCGTTCATTATTTTCTTAAGTATATATTGTTAGGATAAATTATTGCTATTCAGCATTTGATTGGTTAATTGTTTATTGGTTAACTATCTACTGGTTAATCACGGGCCGGTTGGTAGTAATACGTGTTGCCAGCATTTCCACTACACTACCATCGCTTTCTATTTTACGGATTTTTACTGGTGCATATTGATAATCTATAGCCAGCCACAACTCGGTTTTTTCTTCTTCACTATTACCGCTATGCATAATGTGCAAAGTTTTTAGCTCCCCAAGTGGCGAATTTACTTGCTCCTCACCTTCAAAACTATAATCATAAATGTGCAATTTTTTGCCATTTACAATAGACAACTGCATGTGCTGCAAGGGTGCTACATGCATAAACTGATACATAAAGCTGAGTAAATCCTGTGTGTCATCGGGCAAATCTTCTATTTTTGTGCCTTTTGCGGTTTGTAAGGTTACCTTTTTAGCTTGCCAATCAAAGTTAGCAGAGCGCGTTTTATCAGCTTTTTTCCCAAACTGGTACAAATAATTGTTGGGCTGAAGACCAGATTTAGTCAGTTCACCCTCACTCGTTTGCAATAGCTCTGGAAATAAGAGAGCCATGATGCCGGTACCTTTTGTGAGCCAGCTTATCTGATACTGTTTATTTTCTACTAAGTTATAGATAATTTTTGCTTTGCCTTCGGCGCTGCCATCTATTTCAGTACGCACATCAAACTCAGTTTCTATATATTGATAAGCGTTTTCGTTAATCACCAAGCCTCTATCCTCTGGCTGCACCTGATTTTCAGGTGGCTCTGGCTCGTCATTTATTTGCGGCGGTACAATTAGTTCTGGCTCATCTCGTTCTTGCCCAATTGGTTCTAGTACAGCTACAGCATCGCTTACAGCAGCTTCTGGTCTGGTTTCTGGCGCGGCCACATCAGAAGGCTCATCAATATTAGCTTCTGGCAATGCTTCTATGACCGGCTCAGGCTCAGTTGCTGCGACCGTTTCAGGTGGCGGTATTATTGGGTTTTGAGGCACCACTTTCGGCATTTGAATGCGCGCTTCTATCAAATGCATCTCTTTTTTTAGCGTAGGCAACGAAAAATCCATATTGCCAAAGAAAAGTGTATGCAGGCATGCAGAAATAACAATTGCAAATCCTAGCCTTTTAGTTGCTGGCTCCTGCAAAATTTCAACAAACTTATTCCACATGAATATTGGTTAAGGTTTGCTCAAAACTAGCGCCATCTTCATCAGTAAGCGAGTAACGCACTGGCAAGTAAAATTTGTCTTCTGCCAGCCAGAGCTGTTTTTTCTCTTCGCCCGCTTTGGCTTGGTTGGAGATATGCAGCGTTTTAAAACTTTTATTGCCTGCCTCCAATTTTGTTCCATGCGCTAACACCTTGTATTGATATTGGCTTAATCTTTTACCCGTAGTCAGTGTTACTTTTACCACTTCTTTAGTAGGCGGGTTATACATAAACTGATAAACGTAACTGGCTAAATCTTGGGTGCCAGGCTCCAGTTTCTCAGTTCTAGTTTTGCCTTTAACTTGCATGGTAAGCAGATTTTTAGCCCAATTAAAATCAGCGATCAAGGCTCTTTTAGCACTTTTTCCCTGATGTAACTCAAAATGAGATGGCTTCAGACCAGCTTTAGTAACCGTTCCTACACTAGTGAGCACTCGCTCACCCATTAGCGCATATACACCTAAGCCTTTAGTCACAGACTTGATCTGGTATTGTTTGCCAGTTTGCGTATAACTTTCTGTCACCTTGGCAAATTGCTCGCCATTACGGCTAACATCGTATTCAAGTTGAATATTTTTGGGGAATGCGGTTGCTAAATTTGTGCCAAATAAAAATACTGGCAAAATTAAAAGAATGATTAATTGCTTGAGTTTCAACATGCGCTTCTTTCAAAACATTTCTTTAAAAAAATTAGTGAAACTTACTTTAGTGCAATCAGGTTAACGCACTCACGACAATTGCGTTGTCTATCGGATTACTACAATCGCAATACTATTGGCTAAATAACTATCGTAGGCGCCTCATCCGTTTGTTGGGCACGAATTCGGCCAATCTCATACACGGTTTCACCCATTGCCTCGAGTAAAGTCTTAGCCTGCGCCACATGCGCCTGATCTAGCACTACCGCCATGCCAATGCCGCAATTAAAGGTTTTATACATTTCAATATGGGTAATATTGCCTTGCGTTTGCAGCCATTTAAACAGCGGCGGCAAATCCCAGCTTTTTGCACTGATTTCTGCAGTTAAACCAGCCGGCAATACCCGCGGGATATTTTCAGTAATGCCGCCACCCGTGATGTGTGCCATGCCTTTTACAGGCAGTGTTTCTATCAGTTTAAGCAATGACTTCACATAAATCTTCGTAGGAGCCATCACCACATCTTTGAATTTTCTACCCTCAAAATCCGATTCAAAATTAATACCAGATTTTTCAATCAGCTTACGAATAAGCGAATAGCCATTGGAATGTGCACCACTTGAAGCCAAGCCCAATACCACATCACCTGCGGCAATCGTCGTCCCATTGATAATATTTTCTTTATCAACACAGCCCACTGCAAAACCAGCCAAATCATACTCACCTGCCGGGTACATACCTGGCATTTCGGCGGTTTCACCACCCACCAATGCGCAGCCAGATTGCTCGCAGCCCTCGGCAATGCCTTTAATCACTTGCGCCGCCGTACCGACTTCCAGTTTTCCGCAGGCAAAATAATCCAGGAAAAATAATGGCTCAGCGCCTTGTACCAAAATGTCGTTGACGCTCATCGCGACCAAATCAATGCCCACCGTGTCATGTTTATTCAACTCAAACGCCAATTTAAGCTTGGTGCCAACACCGTCTGTGCCAGATACCAAAATCGGCTCTTTGAATTTTTTCGGCATTGCGAACAATGAGCCAAATCCGCCAATGCCGCCCATTACCTCAGGCCGCATGGTGCGTTTGGCAAAAGGCTTTATTTGTTCCACAAGTGCGTCGCCTGCTTCAATATCGACGCCTGCATCGCGGTAACTTATAGAGTTTGTGGTGGTGGTATTATTCGTCAAAAGCTTGCTCGCTTATCTATCTTAATGTTAATTACTAAAGTTTAAATGTCGTACTATGACTTAATGTTGCTTAATTTTAAGTATAATTTGCCAAGTCAATATTTTAACGCACTATCTCCAATCAACCTATGGTCAAACAAGCAAAAAACAATAGTGCCGCCAAATTTATATCCAGTAACCGCTGGCTCATTCTAAGCATAGGCTTTGCATTTTTACTTTACCTGTTAATGCCTGTGCTTTCGCCTTTTTTAATTGCAGCTGTTCTCTCCTATATTTGCGATCCACTGGTAGATAAAATCAGTTTATGGGGATATAAAAAATATCAGTTTGGCCGATCCGCTGCTACCGTACTGGTCATGCTGGCCATTTTTGGCAGCATTGCCTTATTGTTGTTAATTGTTATCCCCTTACTACAGAGCCAATCATCGCTAATTATAGAACGCCTGCCTGGCATGATTGATACCATGCGCACAACGATTGAGCCTTGGCTGAAGGCAACTTTCGGCATTAGCTTAGCTATTGATAGTGCGCATTTGCAAGAAATTATTAACAAAAACTGGAATACTGCAAGTAATTTATTAGGTGATGTATTGCAAACCGCAGGTACTAATAGCATGGCACTGATTGGGGTGGTGGCAAATGCTTTGTTATTACCTATAGTGCTGTTTTATTTGCTGCGTGACTGGGATCAATTTATTGCCGGCATTGGCAATTTAATCCCACGTGACCTAATTGGTAAAACCACTGATTTAGCGCAAGAAATCGATCAAATGTTGGCGCAATTTATGCGCGGTCAACTTACGGTAATGCTAATCATGAGTGTTTTTTACTCTGCAGGACTATGGTTGGCGGGTCTGGATAATGCGCTACCTATCGGCATTATTGCAGGACTATTGAATTTTGTGCCTTACCTAGGCCCCGCACTCGGCATGGGTCTGGCATTACTGGTTGGCATATTGCAATTTCATACATTCAGTCAAATCATTCCGGTACTGGCAGTGTTTGGCATTGGCCAATTCATTGAGGGCAACTTCATTACGCCCAAAATAGTGGGGGATCGCATTGGTTTGCATCCAGTGGTGGTGATTTTTGCATTGTTAGCCGGTGGCCAATTATTTGGCTTTACCGGAGTATTGCTGGCGTTACCAGTGTCAGCCGTGATTGCGGTGGCGTTAAATCATGCCAAAGATAACTATTTAGATAGCGATGCCTACCTAAAATAAGTTAATAAATTAGGTTGGCACAACAAGGCATGAAGCAATTATTACTTGATATCAAACCTCCGGCTGCGCCATCGTTAGACAATTTTATTGTAGGGCGTAATGCGGAAGCATTAACTAGTTTGAAACAAGTGATTGCTGGTGGCCAGCCCAGATTTATCTATTTCTGGGGTGAAAGTGGTAGTGGAAAAAGCCATTTACTATCGGCATGCAAGGCAATATCCATGCGGGTTGCAGACGATGTGCATTTGCTCGACAATGGAGCACAAATTGCTTTATTTAACACCTATAACCAGCAAAAAGAAGCTGACAGTATGCTGATTACCGCCGGCTTGCATGCCCCCACACAAATGGGACTGCGCGATGACTTGGCAACCAGATTGGCTTGGGGCTTGGTGTATCAATTACAGCCACTCAATGATGATGAAAAAGCCACCGCCCTCAAAAACCATGCGTTAGAGCGCGGCATGAAGTTACCCGACGAAGTGACAGACTACTGTTTACGATATTTACGCCGGGATTTACCTTCACTGATGGCGATATTAGATGCGTTGGATGAATGGTCGCTGATTGAGAAAAAACCTGTCACCGTACCGATGCTACGTAAACTATTGCAATTAAATTTGGATGTTTGATGGCTTTGATGCATTAAAGCGGCCTGACAATCACCACCGCTCCGCGCAGTTCACCTACGTTGTAGCCTATCGCCTTATCCTCTGGATACAGCGTTTGCAAACGCGCTTTTACATCGGCAGAAATCTGCTCTGACTGGCCATGGCACTGCACACACATCGGTTGCAAGCCAATCGCCTTGGCATAAAGTAGCGCAGGTTTATTATTTACTTGGCTTACACTGTAAGTTTCCATTTGCTCAAATTTTTCGCCTTGCGCTGCCCTTTCTGCAAAAGTGTTTAGCACGATTTGTTGCCAGTCGTTGGGTTGATTATTTGGGTTGCGCACACGCGTACCCACGCGCCCTACTTGCCAGTTTGTTTGTTGTGATAATGCAGCTGCGATTTCTGGGGCAGCAACATTACACACGCCAATCGCACTGGCTGCGCCATTAGCTGCGATTTCTTTTTTTAGCGTAGCGCCTAAGGTGCTCACCAATTGGGTTGCCACATTACGCGTCTCGGCTAAGGTTTTTTCATCCACTGATTGACTGCTGGCAGGTGGATTTTGCGTACATGCAACCAGAAAAGAGCTTATGCTTAAAACCGTCATTATTTTCATGGTTAAACTCCCTTCAAGTTTCAAATTTCATCCTACCTTTTTAACCGCTGAATTGATGTGATATGGGTCACAAACTTAAGTTAAAATTACGCCATTAAATCGTATGATAGATAATTACTATCCTAAAGGTAAACCGTGCTACGCATTACTGAAATCAAACTTCCTGTCGAAAACGCACCATCTCTCACGCATGAGATGGATACCATCCAAGCAGCACTATTAAAACGCCTGCAAATTCCCGCAGCCGATTTAATTAGCTTCAGTATTTTTAAACGCGGTGTCGATGCGCGTAAATCCAACAATATCTTGTATGTGTATTCGCTGGATTGTGAAGTAAAAAACGAGGCAAAAATACTCGCCAAATTTGCCAAAGACGCACACATTAAAGCAGCGCCAGATACAGAATATAAGCCTGTCACCCATCAACAAAACACCCAAAAATTTCGCCCTATCGTTGTTGGCTTTGGTCCCGCTGGCATTTTTGCCGCACTCATTTTGGCACAAGCTGGTTTTAAGCCGATTGTACTAGAACGTGGCAAAGCCGTCAGAGAAAGAACCAAGGACACTTGGGGCTTGTGGCGCAAAAGTAAGCTCAACCCTGAATCGAACGTGCAGTTTGGCGAAGGCGGCGCTGGCACTTTCTCTGATGGAAAATTGTGGAGCCAGATAAAAGACCCGAAACATTATGGACGTAAGGTGCTACAAGAGTTTGTAGCGGCAGGTGCACCACCCGAAATTTTATACGTAAGCCACCCGCACATTGGCACGTTCAGGTTGGTGGGCATGGTAGAAACCATGCGCGAAACCATTATTAAACTGGGTGGTGAGATTCGCTTTGAAAGCCGTGTAGATGATATTGAAGTTGGCGTTGATTCAAAAGGCCAAAATCAGGTACAGGCCGTGCTATTAAAAAGCGGCGAGCGCATTGCCACCAATCACCTGATTCTTGCTGTTGGCCATAGCGCGCGCGACACATTTGAAATGCTACATCGCAATCATATTTATATTGAAGCCAAGCCATTTTCAATCGGTTTCAGAATCGAACACCCGCAAAGCCTCATCGACAAGGCACGCTACGGCAACAGCTATAGTGAAGATACACTAGCCAAGCTAGGCTCAGCCGAATACAAATTAGTGCATCACGCTAGCAATGGCCGCAGTGTGTATAGTTTTTGCATGTGCCCAGGCGGCACCGTGGTGGCCGCAGCGTCGGAGGAAGGTCGCGTGGTCACTAACGGCATGAGCCAATACAGCCGCAACGAGCGCAATGCCAATGCTGGCATTGTGGTAGGCATTACGCCAGAAATGGATTATCCAGCGCATCCGCTGGCAGGAATGGAACTGCAGCGGCAATTAGAAGCCAACGCCTATGCGCTGGGAGGCAGTAATTATGCAGCCCCTGGGCAATTGATTGGCGACTTTTTAGCCAATAAAGCTTCGATTATCTTTGGCGAAGTGCAGCCAAGTTACACGCCAGGCGTACACCTAACCAATCTAGATAGCGCCTTGCCAGAGTTTGCAATTACGGCAATTCGCGAGGCTATCCCTGCATTTGCCAAGCAACTAAAAGGCTACGACTTAGCCGATGGCATTTTAACAGGGGTTGAAACGCGTACCTCATCGCCGATTCGCATCAAGCGCGATGACATCACCTTACAAAGCATCAACACTAAGGGTTTGTTTCCTTGTGGCGAAGGCGCTGGTTATGCAGGTGGCATCTTATCGGCTGGGGTAGATGGTATTAAAGTCGCTGAAGCAGTCTTATTAAGTATGGCGAATACCAATAGCTAACCTTAGCTACTTACTCAGCTTTAACAAGTCGGATAATATGCGTTAACATTGAATTCGCAAGCTCTCTTTCGCCAACGAACACTGTAGCGCCGCTTTCTTTCTGAATCAATTCAGCTTCTTCGACATTATGACTGCGCACCACAATTTGAATATCTGGATTCAATGTCTGGGCGATTTCCGTCATCTTACTGACGTGGACAGTTTCCGGCGTTGCAATCACCAATGCCTTAGCTTCTTTGATATGTGCCTGGATTAAAACCTCAGGCTCAGTAGCATCTCCCCATACCGCAGGAATATCGCGCTGCCGTAGCATTTCAACGAACCCACGATTCTCTTCTGCCACCACGAAAGGTATACCTTGTTCGGTCAGTGCTTTAGCGATTAGCTTGCCGACTCGCCCCCAGCCAACCAGTACAACTTGATTCGACAGGTATTTGGCATCAGTAGTCATTGGGAATTCTTTTAGCGGATTCTGAGGCGGCTCCAGTCGCATAGCGATTTTAGGATTTTTCAGGAGCCAGTTTTGAATGACACCTACCATACCGAATATAAAGGGGTTAAGTGCAATTGAAATCAGTGCACCCGCTAAAATTAGGCTCTGCCCTTCTTTCGGTAGCAAGCCTAAGGTAACGCCCAACCCGGCAAGAATAAATGAAAATTCACCGATTTGAGCAAGACTAGCCGACACCGTTAGTGCCGTTTTGATTGAATAGCGCAAAATAAACACCAATAATGCTGCAGCTAATGACTTACCAAACATAATAATAGCAACGGTCGCCAGCACCTGAAGTGGTCGCTCAACCAAGACTTGCGGGTCAAATAACATCCCCACCGATACAAAGAACAGCACTGAAAAGGCATCCTGCAACGGCAATGTTTGCTCTGCTGCACGCTGGCTGAACTCCGACTCACGCAGCACCATGCCGGCAAAGAACGCACCTAATGCAAAGGAGACGCCAAATAATTCGGCTGACCCATACGCAATGCTCACAGCTGCTGACACTACGCATAGAGTAAACAACTCACGCGAGCCGGTTTTTGTGACATGCCACAACAGCCAGGGGAAAAGTCGACGGCCAACGATGAGCATGAAGGCAATAAAGCCGCCTACCTGAGCCAGTGTAATCAGCACAATCATTAAAGTGCTTTTGTCCGAAGCTGCGGCAGTACCGCCAAGCGATGGCGCGAGAACAGGCAAAAGCACCAGCACCAATACCATAGCCAGATCTTCCACAACCAGCCACCCAATGGCGATGCGCCCATTGGCAGAGTCTACAAGCCCTCGACTTTCCAAAGCCTTAAGCAATACCACAGTGCTGGCAACTGACAGCGAAAGACCAAATATTAGCCCTGCGCCTAACGACCACCCCCAAACTGAGGACACTGCAACACCTAGCAATGTCGCGACTAACATTTGCACTATGGCACCCGGCAAGGCGATTTTGCGCACCGACATCAAGTCTTTGATAGAAAAATGCAGTCCTACGCCGAACATTAGCAACATCACACCAATTTCTGCCAACTGGCTGGCAATCTCAGCATTCGCAACAAAACCCGGCGTTGCAGGGCCAATGGCTATACCTGCAATTAAATATCCAACTAAAGCTGGTAAACCTAAACGTGCGGCAATAAACCCGAAGACAAGCGCAAGGCCGAAACCCGCTGACAGCGTGGTAATTAAACTGATGCTATGAGGCATTGATAATCCAGGTTAGGTCGATCTATTATTATTAGTAAAATTTTAAGCTTACGTAACTTGTATGTCTTGAGTTGCTGTTTTCCCTAAATTATCGTGCCAGGTCAGGCTCACTTTATCGCCCACTTTCGCGTTATCCACAAAGCACGTTAAGTAAGGATTTTTGGCAATGCCTGTACCCCATTGCATTTGAAGAACGGGCTGACCATTTAGCGTTAAGTCGGCAATTTGAATAAAATGTGCCGGAATAATATTGCCAGCATCATCTTTGGCGCGCCCGGTGTGCATAGGGTGGATGATGATGGCTTTAATCTCAGTGAGATTGCCTTTTTGTTTAGCACGCAGCTTCATACTGCTTTCAAATTTTTCATTGGCACTGCCGCCACCGCCGCAACCGTTTTCCAGCACTTGCACGTTTTTGCTGGCGGTAAAATATTTTCCATCGGCCTTCACCACCACTTTAATGTCCGATGTTTCGGCCATTTTAATGCGCGTCACCAGCTTGGCTTGCGCACCTTTGGCTAACATCACGTTGGCAATTAATGGTGTTGGATTTTTCTCGACAAAAATGGCGATGGCCTCTACATTAGCAATATTGGCATCAATTTCCACCTGAACAATGGCGCCATTTTCTGCGCGGTCTGGAGCGGTAATCCTGATATTGCTGCTGGGTATCTCGCCATTGATTTCTAAAAATTTTTCAGCTTCATCCAGTTTTTCAGCATTAAACGCCGTTTTATTCCATGCTGCCGCCAGTACCGTGATCGGCAACATCAACAAAGATGCAGCTATCCCCAACATGGCGATAAACTCTCTACGAGTTGTGTTTATTGGCTGCATTAACTTAATCTTTCATCTGCCAGTTTTTCGCTTTCCTGCAGGCGGCGGAAATCTTTCAAACGCGCTTCCACAATCGAATGCTCGTAAAAATTGCCATCATTGGCTTTCGCTGCCAACTCCATTTGTTCAATGGCTTTTTTCAAATTATATTTACGGTAATACGCTTCGCCTTGTGCCTGGAATCCCAATAATTTTTTGTCTTTTGCAGCATAAGCCTTTGCTAACAACTCATAAAAATACGCATCATTCGGGTAAATTGACTTCTTATCTAGTACTAATTTAATGGCATTATCGGGCTGCTTAATCGCCAAAAAATGCTCAGCATAGCCATAGATAAGGGAGCGATGCTTGGGGTACAAGCTCAACGCTTTGGCATATTGGCTGGCAGCGGCTTGCGGATTGTTTTTTGCCACTTCCAAGCGTGCTGCCAAATTTTCTACAAACGCATGTTTAGGCGCGTTTTTTCTTAGCCATTGCAGTTCATTGCTGCTGCCTTTTAAATCATTTCTGCGAAGCATCGCCAGTGCCAAGCCATAATGCTCAGCGGTCTCGCTGGCATATCGCCTTTCTTTGATGTTATCGCTAAATTGATCGATCGCCGCTTGTGCCAAGCCATCACCTGCGCGTAACTTGGCTTTGACCAAATTGAAATCGATGCTATCGGTTACCTGTTTATACGGCATGCCCTCTACACGGTTAGACACATCGGCAATACGCTCTGCCGTGAGCGGATGGGTGCGTAAAAAACTAGGTGCACTTCCCTCGCTAAATCGCGTACCGCGCTGCATAGTAGTAAAGAATGCAGGCATTCCGCGCACATCAAAGCCAGCATTATCCAGTATGCTTAAACCCACCCTATCCGCCTCACGCTCGTGTTCGCGCGTGTAATCTAATTGCCGTTGCACGCCCACTGCGGATGCCGCTGTCAGTGCGCCAGTCGTCAACTCTGGGTTGGCACGCGATACCAGCAACGCCAACGCAATGCCCGCGATATTTTTAAACGTATCGTACTTTTGCTGTGCCAGCATACGTGCCAAATGGCGCTGCGTCACATGCCCCACCTCGTGCCCGAGCACGCTTGCCAACTCGCTCTCGTTATTCGATGCCAATATCAATCCGGTATGCACGCCGATAACACCGCCCGGCATGGCAAACGCATTGATGCTGTTATCGCGCACCACAAAAAAGTTAAACACCTGCTGTTTATCGGGGCTGGCAGCCGCTAATTTACTGCCTAAGGCTTGCAAGTAATCCGTCACCTCTGCATCTTGCAGCAC
>JAKFEP010000186.1:0-57355 GCA_036675645.1 Methylotenera sp.
TGCAAAAATTCGGCTTCTACTTCATATTCATGCATGCTTGGCTTAACAAAGCGCATGGCTCGATTGTGCGCAGCCGCTGCGATGTTGCCTGAAAGGCGCATGGTGGCTTGCTCATAGGGAGATTTAATTAAACGTTGTTTATCCACCAATTGGCGTACATCTAGAATCGCTTCTGGTGCGCTTACGCCAGTGCGCGCCAAGTCCTTCACCTGATTCAACCAGCCAGTCATGCGCGCATCCCAAACGGCATCAATGCCTAAGCTGTAAAATAGTTTAGCTTGGTTACTTAAAAGCTTGGGTAACATCTCATCTAATTGCTGCATGCTGTAGGCCGCGTCAAAACCAAACTGCGTTTTCGCCGCCTCTGGCCCAAATCGAAAACCATCCCAAATCTCGCGCTCCATATCTTTATCGCGACAAAACAATATCGATTTTGGCTCAGATTTTTTATCGTTTGAACCAATCAGCACCAACACACTTTCGGGTTCGGTAAAGCCTGTTAAATAATAAAAATAACTATCAAATCGGTAGGGATAATGACTGTCACGATTGCGTATCACTTCATTCGCGGTGGGGATAATGGCAATGCCCTCTCCCATACTTTTAAGCAATGTTTGCCTACGCTGTTGAAATTCTTTTAAATTCACCATTTTATTAACCGTAATTCAATAAACTTTCATCCAAGCTTTTTAGCCGTTCTGGTGTGCCAATGTCGTGCCAAATTCCCTGATAATACTGGGCGGTAGCAGCATTATTTTCAATGGCATTGCGCAACAAAGGGGCCAATTTTGCAGGCTGACCTTTTACAATGTTCGCAAATAAATCAGGATGGTAAACACCCACGCCTGAAAAAGTCAGCATGCCACTGTTATTTTGGCCGCTCTCATTTTTTAACCTACCTGCTTCTATGGCAAAATCTCCATTCGGGTGCTGTGGCGGATTATCCACCAACACCAAATGTGCCATGACATTTTTAATGTCTCCAGAATTATTTTCGGTCTGTTGGACTGCGTTAAAAAAGTTAATTGGGCTTTTAAAATCTATTTCTGTGTACACATCACCATTTACTACTAAAAATGGCTCTCTGCCATTGGTATTTTGGGTCAACAATTCTAGCGCATTGGCTATGCCGCCCGCCGTTTCCAATGCCACTTTTTCTGGGCTATACTGAATGGACAAGCCCCACTGTGCGCCGTTCCCTAATGCCTCCTCTATCTGCGCGCCCAAATGTGCATGATTAATGACAACATCCTTAAAGCCAGCGGCTGCTAATCGCTCGAGATGCCACACAATCAGTGGCTTACCGCCTACTTTAAGCAGGGGTTTTGGCCTATAGTCGGTGAGGGGCCTCATGCGCTCACCACGTCCCGCAGCTAATATCATCGCCTTCATAAACTATTTTTATGGGCGACTCGCTTCGTTGCGTGCTCGCTCATTCCTCGCCTATAAACAACATATGTCTTCGTCATTTGCTCCGCGGCGCCTTGCGCCTCATCCCATAAAAATAGTTTGGCTTAATAAAAAATCTATACCACGTATTTCGGCCGCGGTACGCGACCCTCTAACGCATCTAACAGCCTTAGCATCGGTCGCAACTCTACATAACGCTCACATACTTTACGCAAATAGTGCAGCACCAATGGCATATCATCTAAGTAGCCATTTTTGCCATCGCGGTGGCTCAAGCGCGCAAAAATACCCAGTATCTTAATGTGTCGCTGGGCGCCCATCCATTCAAAATCTCGGTAAAACTCGCTAAAGTCATTTGGTACTGGTAGTTTTGATTTGCGCGCTTTTTCCCAATAACGCACGGCCAAGTCAATGATTTTCTCTTCATCCCACTGAATATAAGCATCTTTGAGCAAAGACACTAAATCGTAAGTAATCGCACCATATACTGCGTCTTGAAAATCTAATACACCAGGATTATTTTCTTCTGTAACCATCAGGTTTCGCGAATGATAATCGCGATGCACATACACTTGGCCTTGGGCAAGAATATTTTTATTGAGCAATTCAAACGTGTGATTGAGTGCAGTTTGTTGCTCCGCATTCAGCTCAAATTTCAAATGCTTGGCCACATACCAATCTGGGAATAATTGCATCTCGCGCGTTAACAAAGCCGCATCGTAATTGGGCAAAATATTTGGCTTGCTGGCCAATTGCAGTTTAATCAGCGCGTCAGTGGCATCGCCATACATTTTTTGCGCTGTTTTAGGATTAAGTGCGTTTAAGTAAGTATCGTCGCCCAAATCGGTAAGCAATAAAAAACCGTTGGTTAAATCCTGTGCCAATACTTGCGGTACATTTAACCCTGCTGCCAAAAATAAATTAGCTATATTGACAAACGGCGTGCAGTCTTCTTGTGGCGGCGGCGCGTCCATAGCAATGAGTGTCTGATGCCCTTTAAATGCATGCGCCAAATGCACTCTAAAATAACGTCTAAAGCTGGCGTCTGCTGAGGCAGTGGTAAGCGTAAATGTTTGTGCGATTAATGCTTGTTTAAGCCAAGTTTCTAATTGGTTTTTTCTATCCATATTAATTATTGCGACTGCCAGCCTTTATAATGTTGTTAGTTCAAGCAAGTTTTTGCTTGATTAGCACTTGCATGTATGCGATTTTAGCATTCATGCGTAAAATACATACCTTAAATCATTTTTAGCCTATTTGCATTGCACAACGCCCGTTTGAACATTCATTTTGCAAAATTAGTTTTTGCGGCATTGGCTAGCAGTTGTTTGCTGGGCTTCAGTGTTATTTCATCCGCAGAAACTTCAAGCGCAGCGTTAAAACTGAGCACAGAGTTATCAACCATTCCTGAAACCATCCAACCCGAGGCTTTGCCAGGCGCCATAGAAATTGAGGGCGATAAGCTGGATTTATACCTGGATCGTAAAATGCGGGCTACGGGGAATGCAGTGATTAGCAAGGGTGAACAAAAAATATATGGCGATAAAATCGAATATGACGTGCAAAATGACGAGCTTACAGTAGACGGCAATGCCCGCATTGATATGGGAGATAGTGAATTGCGTGGCCCTGCGCTCAAAATGCAGCTGAGTGAGAGCATCGGTGAAATGCGTGATGCATCAGTCACACTAGTAAGGCCCTCAAATCGCAATGAAAATAATAACGTGCGCGACGAGCCTAGTGAGTACACGCAATCCAAGTTGCTGAATGCACAAACTACATTAACTGATAACCCACGCTTGTATCAAGACAATTACCGCGAACCCGCAACGCCGATTGGACAAGCATCCATAGACCCAAAATTCAATTCGTCGCGCGGCGACGCCAAAGCCATATTTTTTGAAGGCCAAGATAAAAAACGGCTCGTCGGTGCGCGCTATACCACCTGCGAACCTGGCGTGGATGATTGGTATATTAAGGCCGGAGAAATCGAGTTGGACGACTACACGCAATCTGGCACCGCAAAAAATGCCCGCGTTGAGTTTAAGGGCGTGCCATTCCTATATACGCCCTGGATGACCTTTTCATTTAATAACGAGCGCAAGTCTGGTTTACTGACACCCACGGTGGGTACTACCAGCCGAAGCGGTTTTGAAACACTGATCCCCTACTACATTAACATTGCTCCGGACATGGATGCGACGGTCGGTGTACGTTATCTCAGTAAACGCGGTGCACAGTTGCAAGGTGAGTTTAGGTACTTGGACGAGAATTACTCAGGGATTAACAACATAGAGTATCTAAATGATGATAGCTTGAGTGGCGGACAACGTTATTACGCCAACATTAGCCACCGACATAACTTAGGTGCTGGCTGGTCTGCGGGTTATAACATCGAAAAAGTGTCCGATGACGAATATTTTTCAGAGATGTCTACGCGCATTACCAGCACCAGCCGCGTCAATCTGCCGCAACAGGGTCGCGTCGATTACACCGGTGACGTGTGGCAATTCAGCGCCTTGGCGCAAAAATATCAAACATTAGATGATACCAACTTCCCCTACGAGCGATTGCCTCAGTTGACATTAACTGCGGATAAAGAGTGGGATTACTTTGACACTGAGCTATATAGCGAGTGGACCTATTTTGATCGCAACCGAGATGCGCCTGTTACCGCTACAGGAAGCCGCCTCACAGTTTACCCGAGTATAAGCGTACCATTGATGCAATCGTATGGTTACATCACCCCTAAGTTTGGCGTGCATGCGACCAATTACCGCCTCAATGACAATAATTTTAGTATTGGTGGCAGCACTTTCAGCAATAATTCTGATAACCGTACTTTACCTATTTTTAGCGTTGACAGCGGCCTGTTTTTTGAGCGCGACGTCAGTATCGTCAAAAATAAATATACGCAAACTTTTGAACCGCGAATATTTTATGTGTATATTCCTGATAAAAATCAAGATCGTTTACCCGTGTTTGATACTGCCTTGGCAGATCTCAACATGACGACATTGTTTAGCGAAAACCAATTTACTGGCAACGATCGAATCAATAATGCCAACCAGCTTAGCCTGGCATTTACCACCCGTATGATTGACCAAGACAGTGGCGCAGAGCGCATTGCCGCTACCATTGGTCAACGTTATTATTTTGATGACCAAAATGTCACCTTACCTGGCAGTATTGCCTCCAAAGATAACTCATCAGATATCATCGCAGCATTAACCGCAAGACTCTCAAACAAATGGAATCTTGATGCATTTTGGCAATACAACACTGATGAGTCGGACATCGTGCGTGGCAATCTCCTGGCGCGCTATAACCCGGAGCCGGGTAAGCTACTCAATGTAGGTTACCGCTATACTCAGGAGTTTCTGGAGCAGGTCAACATTTCTGGCCAGTGGCCGTTAAGCCGTGGTTGGTATGGTGTAGGGCGCTTTAATTACTCCATCAAAGAAAAAACGCTGATTGAAAGCTTGGCGGGTCTAGAATACGACGCTGGCTGCTGGCAAGCACGTACCGTGATACAGCGCGTAGAAACTGCAACTGCAGACGCAAACTATGGTCTATTCTTTCAGCTAGAACTTGGCGGCTTAGCTTCCATTGGCTCTAACCCGCTTAACTTGCTCAGACGCGATATTCCTGGCTACTTAAGCAGCAGCGAGATTCCCACTAATTACAGGCAACAAAATTACTACCCATGAAATTATATTTTAGATTATTGATTATATTAGTTTTTTCAGCATCGCTAATGGCTAATGCGGGCGAGTCTGCCCCAGTAAAAAAGCCCAATGAAATCGTTAAGATGGATCGCATCATTGCCATCGTAGACCAAGGCGTGATTACGGAACAGGAGCTAATTGACCGTACCCGTACCGTAAAAGACCAGTTGGAAAAGCAAGGCACGCCAGTGCCATCCGATAGCGTTTTAGAAAGACAGGTATTAGAGCGGCTCATTGCAGATAGTTTACAGTTACAACTGGCCGCACAAACAGGGATTAAAATCGACGATACTCAGTTGGACAAAACCATTGAGCGCATTGCCGCACAAAACAAAATGAGTGTAGATGAGTTTAAAGATGTCCTAGAAAAAGATGGCATTCCATTACGCAAGTTTCGCGAAGATATTCGTAGCGAAATTACCATTGCCAGAGTGCGTGAACGCGAGGTAGATAATAAGCTGAATATTTCTGAAGGGGAAATCGACAATTACTTAACTACGCAAGCCAACCGCGGCGAAGAACAAGACGAATTTGAAATCTCGCATATTTTAATTCGCACCCCCGAGGATGCTAGCCCTGAAGACCTGGAAAAAGCCAAAACCAAAACCCAGGAAGCCTTGAAACAATTGGCTGATGGCATCAGTTTCTCAGAAGTTTCTGCGAGCCTGTCAGATGCTCCAAATGCATTAGAAGGGGGTGGCATGGGTTGGCGTAGCGGCGCTCAGCTACCTGCAGTGTTTCTGGAAATGCTTAAACCGATGCAAAAAGGCGAGGTTTCAAAACCAATCCGTAGTCCCAATGGTTTCCATATTTTAAAAGTCACAGATCGTCGTGGCGGCACCTCGTCGCTCGTGATTGGTCAAACGCATGCGCGGCATATTCTGATTAAACTTACCGAAGTGGTCTCAGAAATAGAAGCCAAACGAAAAATAGACACCATCAAAGAGCGTTTAGATAATGGTGGTAAATTCGAAGAATTAGCACGTCAATACTCAGAGGACGGTAGCGCAAACAATGGGGGCGATCTGGGCTGGGTAAACCCGGGAGATACCGTGCCTCCATTCGAAAAGGCCATGAATGAACTAGGCTTGGGTGAAATAAGCGAACCTGTGCTGTCACCCTTTGGCTGGCATGTGATACAAGTTATCGAGCGCAGGCAACAAGACATGACCAAAGAAGCTTCACGTCTCAAGGCACGTCAGGAAATTCGTGTGCGCAAAGCTGAAGAAGCTTATCAGGATTGGATACGTGAAATGCGTGACCGTGCATTTGTTGAGCTTCGTTTAGAAGATAAGTTTTAATTTTACTGACTAATTTTCTCTAGGCTTTAATTCTGTCTATACCGCGCATAGCAATCACCTCTGGCGAGCCGGCTGGTATTGGCCCAGATATCTGTGTGTTATTGGCACAAGAGGATATTGCAGCTGACATTACAGTGATTGGTGATGCAAATATGTTGTTGCAACGTGCGCAACAACTCAATATTGATGTCAATATCCACGCCTACGAAGCGACACAAACCCCTCAAAAGCACCAAAAAAACAGTTTAAAAGTACTGCATATTCCCACTGCCGCAGCTGTGTGTGCCGGCAGCTTAAACCCTGCAAATAGTCTCTATGTATTAAATACACTGACTTGTGCGATTGATGGCTGCACCAGCGGCGCTTTCGATGCCATCGTTACCGCTCCTGTGCACAAGGGTGTGATTAATGATGCAGGTATACCGTTTACTGGCCATACTGAGTTTTTGGCAGAGCATACGCAAACCAAAAATGTAGTCATGATGTTAGTCGGTGGCCAAGGTAAGAATAAATTACGGGTTGCACTGGCAACTATTCATTTAGCCCTTAAAGATGTGCCTAATGCGATTACCCAAGAAAATCTAGAAACGACCATCCGTATTTTACATGCAGATTTAATCCAAAAATTTGGCTTTGCAAACCCCCGTATTCTGGTGGCTGGCCTTAATCCACATGCTGGCGAAGATGGTTACCTGGGGCGTGAAGAAATTGAAACGATTAACCCCGTATTAAATAAATTGCGCTCGCAAGGTATACAGCTTATCGGCGCCCTACCCGCTGACACTTTATTCACACCAAAACACTTAAACCATGCCGATGCCGTACTGGCTATGTACCATGATCAAGGTTTGCCAGTGTTGAAGCACGTTAGCTTTGGTGCTGGCGTCAATGTGACGCTAGGCTTGCCGATTATTCGTACCTCAGTTGATCATGGCACGGCATTGGACTTGGCTGGAAAAGGCAATATTGAGATTGGCAGCATGCAAGCTGCACTTAATTTGGCGATTGATTTAGTGCATAAATCTCAAACAAAAAAAGCAAAAATAATATGAGGCATGTGGCTAAAAAACGCTTCGGGCAAAACTTCTTAACCGACCAAGCCATTATCGCTAGTCTAATAGATGCTATCAACCCCAAAAAAGTTGAAACCATTGTTGAAATCGGTCCAGGTCTAGGCGCACTCACCAAGCCGCTTATCAAAAAAATCGACCATCTACATGTAGTGGAAATTGATCGTGACATTGTGAGCTGGATGCAAAAAGAGTACATCAGCAACAGCATCACTATTCACAATGTGGATGCACTCAAATTTGACTTTGGCCAATTGGGTAACCATTTACGTGTTACCGGGAACCTGCCCTATAACATTTCAACCCCTATTTTGTTTCACCTGCTAGACAACCTTGCACACATTGTAGATATGCATTTTATGCTGCAAAAAGAAGTGGTAGAGCGTATGGTAGCCATGCCTTCAACCCCAGCCTATGGGCGACTTTCAGTCATGTTGCAATATCATTTAAATATGGAATATCTAATCACTGTACCGCCTGAAGCATTTGAACCTGCACCTAAAGTGGAGTCTGCTTTTGTGCGTTGTGTGCCTCACGCGGTAAAACCCTATATTGCACAAGATTACGATTTATTTTACAAAGTTGTGCTGGCCGCTTTTGGACAGCGCCGTAAAACGATTCGCAACACCTTAAAAGATTTTTTAAACGATCAAGATTTCGCACAATTAAATTTAAATGCACAACTTCGCGCAGAAAATCTAACAGTAAAAGATTTCGTGCAAATCAGTAATTTCTGTAAAAAATGATTGGATGATTAAAGTCCATCTAGCAGGTCGACAATAAGCCGTTTATAGATTGACTAGGACGTTATGTTCTTTTCTATCATCTGTAAGTGGGATAGTGCAAGCTATCGCTGCATTAGTCTTATCCACTTGACCATTAACTACTACATCATCTAATACAACACGCGGCAAGTCAGCTAATTTCTCTTGATTAGTATTAATGGTGATGTGATACAGAGTATCGCGATAGCGATAATGTATCTTGTAAGACTGCCAATGTTTAGGTACACATGGCGCAATATGTAACTGGTCATTTTCCAAGGTGATACCCAATAAGGTTTCCAGTGTCAATCGATACATCCACCCTGCGGCTCCGGTATACCAAGTCCAGCCACCACGACCTGTGTGTGGTGCTGTGGCATAAATATCTGCACTCATCACATAAGGCTCTACTTTGTAAGTTTGTATTTGTTCTGCAGTGCCAGCATGGTGAATTGGATTTAACATGCCATATAACTCCCAAGCACGTTCATGGTCGCCTTGCATGGCAAATGCCATGGTTGTCCAGATCGCAGCATGGGTATACTGACCGCCATTTTCACGCACACCAGGCACATAGCCTTTAATATAGCCAGGTTCTAATTGGGATTGATCAAACGGTGGATCCAGCAATTTAATCAACTGTGCATCCCGTTGTACTAAACGTTGGTTGACAGCGGCCATCGCTTGTTTGGCGCGCTCAGGGTTGCCTGATTTGGAAATCACCGACCAACTCTGGCTAATAGAATCGATTTGACACTCATCATTTTCTTTTGAGCCTAAAGGCGTGCCATCATCAAAATATGCGCGCCTATACCATTCACCATCCCATGCGTTGGTTTCAATATTGCCTTTTAAAAGCGCCGCTTGCGTCGTACAGACTTCGGCAAATTGTTCATCGCCTTTATTGTGTGCAATCATATTAAATAAATTCAGGTTTTCAACCAGGAACCAAGCCAGCCATACACTCTCACCTTTGCCATCACGGCCGATTAGATTCATGCCATCGTTCCAGTCACCGCAACCAATCAGCGGCAATTGATGTGCGCCAAAGCGCAAGCCGTATTTAACAGCCCTTACGCAATGTTCGTATAAACTGGCTGATTCATGAGAGCGTTGCGGTAAATCATAATAGGCTTCTTCAAATTGATTTAAGCTACGACCTTCCAGAAAATGTACCTGCTCATCCAATACGGCTGTATCGCCCGTAGCCACAACATACCGGCAAGTTGCGTAAACTAGCCATAAATAATCATCTGAAAAATGGGTACGCACGCCTTGCCCGTTTGGTGGATGCCACCAATGTTGCACGTCACCTTGCGGGAATTGACGTTCGGCACAACGAAGAATTTGCTCGCGCATTAGCCAAGGTGTTGCGTGAACCAAGGCCATGGTATCTTGTAATTGATCGCGGAAACCGTAGGCACCGCCTGATTGGTAATAGCCGCTACGTCCCCACAACCTGCATGAAATCGTCTGATAGATGAGCCAACCATTACTGAGTACATTTAAGGCTGCATCTGGCGTTTCTACCTGCACTGCGCCTAATGTGTGATTCCAGTATTCGTATACAGCGTCTAACGCTTGCCTTGCGCCTGCACGCCCGCTAAAACGTTGCAGGTAGTGACGTGCTTCGTCGGCATTATTGGCTGCACCAAACACAAATACAAATTCCCGCTCCCCATCCTCGTGCAAGGTAATCGATGTCTGCAAGGCAGCACATGGGTCTAAGCCTGCGCCAGTTCTACCTGATAAGCGCTTGCGATACATCGCCGCCGGGCTTGCTAATGAGCCATTCCTTCCAATAAATTCAGTACGGTTGCCGCTTAAATTCAATTCTTTTTCATTGAGCTGGGCAAACACCACACGGTTTGCAAACTCGCGGCTATACGCATTATGTGCAAACAGTGCGCCCGTCTGTGCATCAACTTCAGACACAATATGCATTAAGTTAGCGTGTCGCCATTCGCCTAGCACTAGCTCCCAGTAGCCCGTCAGCGATAATTGACGGATGCGATTAGACAAATTCCGCAATTTAATCACTACAAACTTAACGGGTGCGTCCATGGCTACATAAGTGGTCATCTCTGAGCTGATGCCGGCTTCATGATGTTCAAAGACACTATAACCAAAGCCGTGGCGACACACATAGTCACTTTCATCTAAGGATGCTGTACAGGCAGGCAAAGGTGTTGGTGACCAAAAAACGCCTGTTTCGTCATCTCTAATATATTGTGCTTCGCCACTGCTATCGGATAACGCATCGTTATGCCAAGTAGTCAGGCGGAATTCATGCGCGTTTTCTACCCAGGTATAAGCACTACCACTCTCAGACACCACGGTCCCGATGTGTGGGCTGGCAATGACATTCACCCATGGCGCAGGTGTGGTTTGTCCGTTTCTTAAGGTAATCACATATTCACGACCATCTGTCGTAAAGCCGCCAATGCCATTGTCGAAAATAAGCGTGCGCTTAGGCAGCGGCACATAGCGTTGCGGGTAGGCTTGAAGAAAAGGTTCTAACCTTTCAGATGCACGTTCAGTCATGCGCTCGGTTGCGACGCGACGTTCAACTTGTTCAATCAAGTTTTCACCACTATCGGTAAATACGACCCGAGCAACGGTTTGAAATAATACGCGCGCTTCCTCAGACAACTCTTCGACCCGCTTTATAAACACGCCCCCTGGTTTATCCATGGTTTGTGCTTCAGCTCCTGCATTAATCAAGCCGATAATTTGATCCTGTAAAACGGCTCGATATCCTGAAAAATCTTCATTAATGATGACTAAATCGACAATTAATCCATTCATGCGCCAATAGGTATGGGCCTGCAGTAACTGCTTAACTAAGTTAATGCGATTTATGTCACCAATCCGGATAAGCACAATCGGCAAATCACCAGAAACACCAAACCGCCAAAGCCCGGATTGACCCAACTGGTTACGCGAAATAATGCTAGGCGAAGCACGGCGCAAGGCATTGCAATAAATAACTGAGCTGGCTAAACGTCCATACACTTGGGCATCTGCTTCGCTGGCATTCAACATACGTAGTACTTCTTGGCTTTGAAACCATGCCATTTCAAAAGCACGCTCTACAAAATGACGATCGCCGTACTTATCTATCAACGCCAATGCTGCTTCACGCGAATTAGCGACACCAGAAATAATCTGTACCGTTGTGGATTTATCTGCCGCCAAATGCACAGACCGCCGAATCGCAACAATAGGATCTAGCACTGAGCCATCGGTGTTAGATAAAGGATGCGCTAATGCTTGAGCGGATTTAACATTTGGCCTGCCAAATAGCTGATCGGTTATTTGATTTGAAACTTGCCCCAATAGATTTCCTGTGGTTTTTAAGCCATCCTCACTATCAAACACCACAGGATTGGCGGCAGAACGTCCGCGCCCGATAAATTTTGCACGATCAGTTTCATAGGTGGGCACCTGGCCAGGGTTGGTATGATTGCCACCTTGCACTGCCATTAAATGAAACATCCACGGCACACGCTCGCCTTGGGTGCGTGGTCGCCTGGTACAAAGAATGGCTTGCCGATCATGCAAAATTTCAGTTTGTACGAATAGATTGCTAAATGAACGATGCGCTAAATCAGCGTTTTGCGGGGCTAATATCACCTCAGCATAGCTGGTTATTTCAATCTGATGAGGCCTTGCCGCCAAATTGGTGAGCGTGACACGCCGTATTTCCACATCATCTTCCGGAGAAACACTGATTTCAGTATGTGTTTCAATGGTTTGGTCACGGCGACGATATTCAGCACGCGCCTGTGAAAATATGGCTTCATAAAAATCAGCTTTCCTCTGGGTTGGCTGATGCGCACTGGACCAATACCGCTGGCTATCCACATCCCGCAAATAGATAAAAGTGCCCCAGTTGTCCTGTGTGGCATCTTCTCGCCAGCGCGTAACTGCTAAGTCATGCCAGCGGCTATAACCGCCACCCGCATTGGTTGCCATCACATGATATCTGCCATTCGATAGCAAATGTACTTCCGGAATCGGCGTATTGGCCTCAGGGAATATACGCATAATGGTACCTGCGGCCTTGTTAACTTCCACCGCATTTGCATTCACCTCTGCTGCGTGAGGCTGCAATGTCGCCCCCTGTTTAGGGATACGTTCCTGTAACAGCAGTTCTGTCGCTTTAATGGTTGGCGAAGCCATGAATCGGCGCTGCATCGGCTTATTCAACAGTACATGTGCAAATGACAACAGGCTCATGCCCTGATGATGCGCCATGAAGGTTAAAATGGCAGCATGGTTTTTACCACGCGGTAAGCGACTGGGAGTGTAATCAATCGCTTCATAAAACCCATATTGCCCAACAAAGCCGCTATCTGCTAACTTTTGTAAGTTTTTACAGGCTTCATTCGGCATCACCATTAACGCCAGTGCGCTGGCATAAGGTGCAATCACCAAATCGTCTGCCAAGCCTCTTTTAAATCCCAACCCTGGCACGCCAAAAGCCCGGTATTGATAGACTTGTCCATTGTCTGTCGCGTTATAGCAAGACTCTGAAATGCCCCACGGTACACCTTTAAGTTGGCCATATTTAATTTGCCGCCGTACTACCGCTTTACAGGTGTGGTTCAATAAAGTGTTTTCGAAACTGGGCATGAGTAACTGCGGCATTAAATACTCGAACATAGAGCCAGACCATGAAAGCAGACTAATGTCACCACCGATACTGGTGAGCAGACGGCCTAGTGAAAACCAATGCTTTTGCTGCAATTGACCTTGTGCAATCAATAAAAAGCTGGCCAGCCGGGCTTCAGACGCCAATAAATCGTAACAAGAAGGATCGCGCCGACGCTCACCAACATCAAAGCCAATACTCAGTAAATCAGTTGTGCTGTCGTACAAAAAGCTGAAGTCCATTTCAGCCAATTTTTGGGTACGCTCCACCAAATCATCTATTTTTTGCAAGCGCTTATTATTTGCATCAATATCTGTCATCTGACTGTTTCTGGATTCTTCCAAACATGCATTTGCTTGTGCATATAATGCGTTGGTCCAATAAACCAATTCATCTTGATCATCTAAAGACAGCACTCCTGCCAGCTCATGCATAATTTGCTGTATTTGCACAAATATTTGATGCATAGACTGTGCACTTTGTGGTGAAGTAAACGCTTGCTTATGCAGTATTTCTTGCAAAAATTTAATCTTATTTTCGATGGGTTTTTCTAGCTGTGTTGGCAAATGTTCAAGCAATATAGTCAGCGTGTCACCTAAGCCTTGTAAATTTTTACAACTATTTAAAGGTTGATGTTTAAGTTCAAGCAGCCCCGCCTGCAAGGTCAATAAGCTTCCTGCCAGGTTGCCGCTGTCTACAGATGAAATGTAATGAGGATTTAATAGCCGTAGCGTGCGTGTTTCATACCAATTATAAAAATGACCATGATAACGTTCCATTTTTTCCATGGTTGCCAATGTATTTTCGGTGAGGTATAACAATTGATTAACGCTGATATAGCCAAAGTCATAAGCGGCTAAATTTGCCAATAGCCCCATCCCTATATTGGTTGGTGAGGTGCGGGATGCGATGGTGGTGGTTGGATGTTGCTGTACATTATCCGGCGCTAACCAATTTTCTTCAGCTGTCACATACTGATCAAAATACCGCCAGGTACGCCTTGCGCTGGTTCGCAAAAAAACCGTCTGGCTTACCGTTAACTCAGCCACTTCTGAATCAATGGGCTTGCTGATCCACCACGCGACTAACGGCGAAACTAACCAAAGCAATAGAATAGGTACGCTAAATTGCCAAACCATTAATGGGCTAGCATGCAAGGTTTGCAACCAGACTAAATAAGTGGTGAGCACCAATACAATCGCCGGTGCAATCCACATCTCTTTATAAAAATCTACCCGGCTTTGGCGTGCATTTCGCTTGGTATAAAGCGGTAAATGCCAAAGCAATAAATTGCGCTTGCTAAACAGCATGCGGCCAGCAGAGCGCGCTGTCGCATCTAAATTGACTGCAAATTCATAAGGTAGAAATACCAGTGATAATGTTGCTAATAATAATGACTGAGTTGCCGTTTGATTGGACAATTTAAGATGCGCAAACCAAGCACGTTCTTTAGGTTTATTAAGAAATGCAATCAGGCTGCTTAGTATCGGTGGCAAAAATAAAACCGCCAATACAGTTGCTTGAATGGTCACCAACATTAATAAGGATATATTAGATAACCAGCCTGCCAGCAGCAAAACAAACAGTGATAGCGCAATCAGGCTACGCCTTAAATTGTCGATAATTTTCCAAATCGATAAAGCACTTAATGGATTGCGCCGTCTGTTTGCATCTATACCATTGGCGGTGGGCACCCGCGGGAGCAGCCAGCCAGCTAATTGCCAATCACCTCTTACCCAACGGTGACGACGACTGATATCCATGGGATAACTGGTTGGATGATCTTCAATTAAATCAACATCACTCACCAGTGCACTTCTGGCATAGCCGCCTTCTAGTAAGTCATGGCTCAAAATCAGGTTATCAGGAAAACGTCCGTCTACCGCCAACCTAAAGGCATCGACATCATAAATACCCTTACCAACAAATGAGCCTTCTGCAAAAATATCTTGATAGACATCTGACACTTCCCGTGTGTAAGGGTCTATGCCAGATTCTCCCGCATAAAGCTTGGTAAACCAGGTTTGATTCGCGCTGACTAAACTAATGGATGCGCGTGGTTGCAAAATGGCGTACCCATTCACAACACGGCCTGCTTTCTCATCAAACACCGGGCGGTTCAGCGGGTGCGCCAAATTACCAATCAATTTGCATGCCGAATCACGCGGCAATTGCGTATCCGTATCTAATGTAATGACATATTTAATACTGCTTAAAACGCTGGTATCGCCAACAATTTCTGTAAAGGCAGATTGATTAATAGTGTCCATATCACCGTCACGCAGCAGTGTATTAAATTGCTCTAATTTACCGCGCTTGCGTTCATAGCCCATCCAGATACGGTCCACTTCATTCCATTCGCGTTGCCGATGGAATAAGTAAAATATGTTGGGTCTATCATTAAAGTATCTTGTATTCAACGCCTCAATACCGGCACGCGCATGGGCAATTAATGCAGCATCTTCTGGCACCGTGCGTGCGGCAGCATCCTTAAAATCAGTGAGCAGTGCGAAAAATAAATTGGCATCCCGGTTACCGAGGTAACGAATTTCTAAAGCTTCAAGCAAGCTATCAATCTCTTCCACGTTGCCAATCAAAGTGGGAATTACCACCATCGTGCGGTGTTGTTCTGGGATGCCTTTGGAAAAATCCAGCCTTGGTACTGGATGAGGGCGAACAGTCTGGGTAATGATTAAATTGACCAACGAAACAGCCAGGGCCGAAATGCCTATAAAACCAATCAAGCCCAAAAGTACAGTCAACCAATTGCTAAGTCCACTATAAGTTGCAGCAAAAACGATGATTGCAGTAAGTAATGCGGTGAGCAACAAAATACTGCCCACGTAGAGGATTAAGCTAAAGGGCTTGCAAGATTGCTTGAACACGCACTCCAGGGTGTTACGACAATTTAGTTTTTGTTTAAGTAACCTGAGACCATCATCAATTAAATAATAGCCAACGTGTGCGCTGCGGTGTTGACTCCCCACTAAGTTGGTCGCGTTATTGGCTAAGCTAATTGCCATGCGCGCTGCATTTACTTCATATTGCGAGCACTGGTTGCCCACCTGATCAGTTTTAATTTTTGGGATTAATCTTGCGACATCCTCAATTGCATGACGATATTGATCGCGTGTAGAAAAATCTTGGTTCACATAATTGCTACTGGGGTCATGAATTAATATCTGTTCTACCGCACTCAGTGACTCAACATAATTGCGCCAATCCATGCCGCCAATAAACCGTAAACTGCTCACACTATTAGCGATAGAGATTTGATTAGCAGCGGCCTTACGGCTGGCAGATTCCAATAACTGCGTGGCAGTCATATGTTGTAGCGATAATTGCTGCTCTACCCAAGTTTGCACAAAGGCCATCGCTGCGCCTTGGTCCTGTAATCTGCTATAAAACTCTTCTACAAAAGACGCAGTGAGTGGTATGTCGGCATCAGCCAATTTGGCTAATAGCTGGATAATATGTTTAGGTTCGTTTTCTGCAGCTAGAAGCATGCGATCTGCCCAAACAGACGCAGTTTCCTGCTCTTCGCGTCGATTCGCAATACGCACTGAAACACGGCGTAAGTTTTCGATTAATGCCAACTGCAACATAATAGGAAACGCCCACAGCTCGCCTAACATCAAAGGCTCTACTGTTTGATACGCTGCAATAAACTGGGTGGTATTTTCATTATCCACCCGGCCATCCATATGCGAAATTAAGGCTAACGCTAAATCATAAATACGTGGAAAACCATCTGATATACCACCGACTAAACGGGGTAATTGTTTACTATAGCCACGCGGCAAATGGCGCTGGGCTAATGTGATTTGCTGTTGAATTAAATAATAATTATCAAGTAACCAACTTTCAGCCGGGGCGATGCCCTGACCGATTTTTTCAGTGCTGCTGTTAGCCTGAGAAATAGCCTGATAGGCAGCCAAAATTACGCTTGCATTGTCTGAAAGCCTTGCAAGTAAACGATCTGGCCCAGGGGTGGGATTGACCTTATGCTGGCTGGCGAGTGTGATGGCATGGCGTTTAAGTTGCTCTATGCTGAGCAGTTCAGAGCGTAGCAACTCAGGTTCGTGCTCTTTAGGCGCTGATTTGCCTAGATGGGCAAGCAGGGTTGAGACTATGTTAGAAAGCTTATACAAGATATTGGGAATATTAGCTCTCAAGAATAACGCGTTAAACCGATAAAATTACTCTACTAAGAGTGAATTACTTAAGAGTTTTTACGTATCATATTTCAGTAAAAACCCTTAGGTTTAATATACGCTTTTTTTTGTAAAATACTACGTACGGTAACGCACATAGCCTTATTGCACTTAAGTTTTACCTAAGCGTTTAGCTGCATTTTTTGGAGACGGTCTTGTTCTTTTTTTGCAATCGCATAACACTCACAACTGCGACCCTCTAATGCATGACGATCCAGCACCGTAATCAGGCCGCGCTTATAACTGATCACACCCGCTTCTTGTAGTTTTAATGCAGCATCCGTTACGCTCTCGCGCCTCACTCCTAACATGCCGGCAAGCATCTCGTGTGTCAGTGCAATTTGATTGGAGGATAGTCGATCTAAACTTAGCAATAACCGACGGCATAGTTGCTGGTCGATTGAATGATGACGATTACAAACCGCTGTCTGTGTCATTTGCGTAATCATCGCCTGGGAATAACGCAATAAAATATTCAGCATATGTCCATCACGATTGATCGCGGTTTTGGCTGCTTGAGCATGCATTCTGTAACCTTTTCCGGCGCACTGTACCAAGGCCTGGTTAGGTGTGTCGCTACCCGATAATAACAATGATATGCCGACGACACCATCATTACCGATGACTGCCACTTCGGACGAGTCTCCACTTTCTGTCATATACAACAAAGAAACAATCGCTGTGGTCGGGAAATACATGTAAGCAGGTGTTTTTCCTGATTCATACAACACTTGGTTCAGAGAGAAATCGACAGGTTCCATATCAGGTTCCCATTGATGCCACTCATTTTCAGACATCGCAGCCAACAAATGGTTAAGTTGGGGTAATGACGCCTGATCTTGGATTTTTTGCGCGACAGCATTCATGTGGTTCTCCTTAACTAGGGGCTCATGATGCGTTCAACTCATCGAATTTTTTATCAGTTACGCGCTTAATATAATGTAAGCATTATCCTACGAGCTGATATTTATGCTGACCTCGTACCGTTAAAACTAAAAACTGTCATTAATGCTTCACTTTGAACTATTTGTGCGCCAGCGCACTTTAGAATTAATTAAACAATGTAAGATGATTAATGAAAACAAGCTAAGCTATCAATGCTGCCGAACCGTAAAACCAACTGTCTATAATTCGTTATAGTTTCTATAAAAAGCTGAGTTCAATTTGCATAACACATTACGTATCGCTACATTCAATATCCATAAAGGGGTGACACACTTCAGCGCGAGCTTGGCGTTGCACCATCAGCGTGATTTGTTGCGAAAACTACATGCTGACATTATATTTTTACAAGAAGTACAAGACGTACATACACTAAAAAGTAAGCGTTTTTTAGCCTGGCCGACTGCAGGCCAAGTGGAGTTTTTAGCCGATACGGTTTGGAAAGATTATGCTTATGGCAAAAATTCGGCCTACCCAGCTGGCCACCATGGCAATGCTTTGTTGTCAAAATTTCCAATTCTAAACAATAAAAACATAGACATTTCAGCCCATACCTCTGAGCAGCGAGGCATACTGCATACTGAAATTAACGTACCCGGTTGGACATTGCCCTTACATACTGTCTGTGTGCATCTGGGTTTATTTGCACATTGGCGGCATCAACAATTATATAAAGTTGCTGAATACATTGAGACACATGTACCTGCTGATGCGCCGCTAATTATTGCTGGTGATTTTAACGATTGGAGTATGCGTGCAGGCCGTGTCTTCGCAACGCGCTTACATTTAAAAGAGGTTTTTGAACATCATGCAGGTATTTCAGCACGCAGCTTTCCGTCTTGGCTGCCTATATTGCGTCTGGACCGTATTTATGTGCGTGGTTTCAGCATTAAGCATGTAGAGGTGCATTCAGGCCCACAATTTATTAAACTGTCAGATCACGCTATTTTAACGGCTACTCTAAATAAAGTATGACGACTTTTGTTGGCGGAAACCAGATTGAGTTACTGCGTTGCGGGGTTGAATACTTTCCAGCGCTAGTGCATGCCATTGACGCTGCCAATACGGAGATTTACCTAGAAACCTATATTTTTGAATTAGATAAAGCGGGTATCCAGATTGGCAATGCGCTGAAACAGGCAGCACAGCGTGGCGTCATGGTAAACGTTTTGCTAGATGGTTTTGGCTGCAAAGATATGCCGTCGGAATATCTAAAAGAATTACGACAAGCTGGTGTACAAGTCATGCTGTATCGGCAAAAAATATCACCCTGGACATTTAAAAAAAATCGCTTGCGCCGCCTACACCGAAAAATTGTAGTCATTGATGAGCATATCGGCTTTGTTGGTGGTATTAACATTATTGATGATTACAACGTGCCTGAGAACACGCCGCCACGCATTGACTACGCCGTCCGTGTTGAAGGTGAGTTGTTACCCAGCATCACCGCAAGCGTACGTAAACTTTGGCATCGTATGCAATGGACACACTTGCAGCCTACTCGCCCCAACGCAAACAAACACTTAACTCAGGCTAAACCAGCAGGGAAAAAAAGTGTCAAAAAAACTATCCAAAAAGGCATGCAGGCTGCATTCGTATTACGCGATAACGTCTTGCATAGACGCGACATTGAAAAGGCTTATTTAAGCGCTATCCTCGCAGCGAAGTCTGAAATCATTATCGCGAATGCCTATTTTGTGCCAGGCAGACGGTTTCGTAGAGCATTATTAAAAGCTGCCAGACGTGGCGTAAAAATTGAGTTGCTGTTGCAAGGTCGTATGGAATATTTTTTAATGTTTGCTACGCACGCTTTTTATGGCCTGTTTTTAAAAAACGGTATCGATATTTATGAATATCGCAAAAGCTTTATGCACTGTAAGGTCGCTGTCATTGACGGCTATTGGGCTACGGTTGGATCATCCAATATCGATCCTTTTAGCATGCTGCTAGCACGTGAAGCCAATATCGTTGTACAAGATGCAGCATTTTCTAACCAGTTACGCAGTGAAATCTGCGCTTCGATTCGTGAAGGTGCCTATCAGGTCAATGCCAAAGAATGGTTGCAAGGCAACATTCTCAAACGCACCATATCATGGTTTACCTATGGCATTGTCAGAGTTTTTTTGGGCTTCATTGGTTATTCGAAAGAGCAGTAGTTTTAGCAAAAAGATGAAGAAATCAACCATTAATACCACGCCAAATAAGACAGTTAAAAGCAATGCTTTGCTGAAGCACATGTTTTTTCCTGCGCTGCCAGCACGCAGCCCAAGTTCGCATAAAGGGTCTTTTGGCAGTGTGGCAATTGTAGGCGGCGATACTGGCATGACTGGTGCAGTATTGTTAGCCTCTCGTGCCGCCCTATTCTGCGGGGCGGGGCGGGTTCATGCGTTTTTCTTAGCTGAAAATGCGCCTAGCGTTGATACTAACCATCCTGAGATCATGCTGCATCCAGCCTCCGCGCTGACTAACATGAAGCAAATGAGCTGTATTGTCATCGGCCCAGGCTTAGGTCAATCAAAAGTAGCCCTTGAACTGCTGGAGTTCTGCATCAAACAACATGTTAAGTTGTTGCTTGATGCAGATGCACTCAATTTAATCAGTCAACAAGCACATTTAAGTAACCTACTTAACAGTCGCCCGGCCGAAACCATTATGACACCCCACCCTGCCGAGGCAGCGCGTCTTCTTGCCACCACGGTAGCTGAAATTCAAAACAATCGCAGTGGAAGTGCGCAAAAATTAGCTACTAATTTTCGGGCGGTTTGTGTATTAAAAGGTGCAGGAAGTATTTGTGCACACTTCGATGGCAGTTGGTTTATCAATACTACAGGCAACCCAGGATTGGCCAGTGGCGGTACAGGTGATGTTTTAAGCGGAATCATTGGCAATTTGATTGCACAAGGTTTAACTACAATGCAGGCAGCTAAATTGGGCGTCTATGTGCACGGCGCTGCTGCCGATAAACTGGTGGCTGATGGCGTTGGCCCGGTAGGTTTGACGGCTTCAGAGATCATACTAGAGGTGCGCAACCAGATTAATCAGCTGAATAAACTGGCGTAGTAATCATTGGGGATGCCCCACTGGTGCGTTTGCCAGCAATGTTCTTTACTTGCTTGCAGTTACTCGCCAAATCGTATTGCCGACATCGTCAGCAACTAGCAATGCACCGCTTTTATCCAAGACCACACCTACTGGCCGGCCATAGGCCTCACCTTCTTTGCTGACAAATCCTGTTAGCACATCGATTGGTTTTCCGGTTGGCTTGCCATTAACAAAAGGCACAAAAATAACCTTATAGCCACTGCGCGGCTTGCGGTTCCATGACCCATGTTGGCCTACAAACATGCCATTGGCAAACTCAGCTGGCAAAGTAGTGCCAGCAGCAGAAGCAAGGCCAAGCGAAGCCGTGTGTGGACCCAAAGCATAATCAGGCACAATCGCTTTTGCCACCATTTCAGGCTGCGGCGGCTTCACCCGCTCATCAACGTGCTGCCCATAATAACTATAAGGCCAGCCATAAAATCCACCATCCTGCACAGAAGTTAAATAATCTGGCACCAAATCGCTACCAATTTCATCGCGCTCATTCACTACCGTAAATAGAGTGCTGTTTTCCCAAACCATGCCATTTGGATTGCGCAGACCAGAGGCAAAAATACGATGCTTGCCCGTTTCAATATCCACTTCCCAAATCGCAGCCCGCCCAACTTCAACATCCATACCATGTTCTGCTACGTTACTGTTGGATCCAACTGTTACATATAGTTTTGTGCCCGCTTTATTTGCAATGAGATTTTTAGTCCAGTGGTGATTCATTGGCTCGCCAGGCAAATCCACTATTTTTTCGCCAGGTTCAGAAATTTGCTTGGCATCTTCTACATAGTTGTAGCGCATCACAGCATCGGCGTTAGCCACATAAAAATGATTGCCAACCAATGCCATACCAAATGGCGAATACAAACCCTCGATAAAAGGTAAACGGATGTCAGCCACTCCATCCCCATTCGTATCACGTAATAATGTGATCCGGTTAGCACTAGGCACAGCAGCACCAGCTTGTTTCATCACCTTGCCCATCATCCAGCCCCTAAAGCCACCGCCACTTTGCTTAGGTGGCGCATTGGTTTCCGCAACCAAAACATCTCCGTTGGGTAAAACGGTTAGCCAACGCGGGTGATCCAACCCCGTTGCAAATGCGGACACTGTGGTACCCCCCGCTGCAATTGGTGTTAAGTCGGCAGGCCAACCGATTGCAGGTGCAATATGGACTGTTGGGATGATCGTTTTATTCGGTGCTGGCAATGTAGGGTTAGAACCAATGCCAGCCGCTACGGGCAAGCTGGCAACATCCCCACATGCGCTTAATATTAACAAGGTTGCAGCAAGGCCTATCCCATACAAAAAGCTGTATGGATTAAATGATCCATCAACCTGGCTATTCAATTTTTTTTTGCTCATTTTTTAAAAACTATAGCTTGCCCATTAAAACCAAAATGATCAGCACCACCACGACCAGCCCTAGGCCACCACTTGGCCCATAGCCCCAACTTTTACTGTGACCCCAAGTTGGCAATGCACCTATTAGCATTAAAATTAAAACAATTAATAATATTGTTCCAATACTCATGACGCTCTCCCAAATGAAATGATTTATGCATTAATTTATGGTGTTGTTGGCGTAGTTTCTGGCGGTGGAATAATAATGGTAGTATCCCCAGACTCACCAGGTTCGCCCTGAACACCCTCATCACCAGGCTTTCCAGGTTCGCCTTTTTCCCCAGCAGGGCCAGGTACGGGCACTGGCACTGGTACAACGACTGTTTCATCTCGTTCTTCTGGTACATTGACCACCGTTGGTTTATCGCATGCACCGAGAGCTAATACTGCAATTACCGCAAAAGTTAATGTTAAATTTTTCATATTAAGTCCTTTATATTCTGATATAAAAATCTGTATGGATTAAACAATCTGGTAATCCTTACTATTCAATTTTTTGCACATTTTTTAAAAACTATAGTTTACCCATCAGCACCAAGATGATCAGCACAACCACGACCAGCCCGAGACCGCCACTTGGCCCATAGCCCCAACTTTTACTGTGACCCCAAGTCGGTAATGCACCTATCAGCATTAAAACTAAAACAATCAATATTATTGTTCCTACACTCATGATTTTCTCCCCGATAAAGTTAAATAGATTTAAGGTTTTTCTGGCACAATTTCAGGCGGCATATCAACAACCGGTGGCGGGATAACAATACTGCCGTCACCATCCGGATTGCTAGGTTCAGTCTGGATATCTTGATCTAAAGACTTTTCCGTTTCGCTTTTAGTCCTAGAGTCAATGCCTTCATCACCCGACTGTCCTCCACGTATTGACGACTCCGGCACAGGTACAGTCACAGGCTCATCTGGCAATTCGGCCGGCATTGGTTTATCGCATGCAACTAGACCTGACAATACGACAACTGCAAAAGCTACCTTTCGATAATTCATGTTAAGTCCTTTTACATTGCTCAGAACGTAATCCATCTTAAGTGATTAACTCACTTTACTTTGTTCGTTATCGTACATAAGCGTAAATTTTATAAAATGAATTGTCTTAAGGATTTTCGTTGCTGAACTTTTCCTATAAGTTGCATAACGCACATACAGCGCATAACATAGCCGATACAATATAAAGATGCCCTTTTATACTGAGAAAGCAACACATGAGCGCCTTGCCTGACCCACGACAAAACCATTTACTTGATGCGTTGTTGGCAACTGATTATAACCGCTTATTTCCGAACCTTGAGTTTGTTAAATTGCCTCTGGGCCAAGTACTGTATGAGTCTGGCCAACAATTAAAATATGTCTATTTCCCCACCAACAGTATTATTTCGCTGCTATATGTGATGGAAAATGGTGCATCGGCAGAGATTGCGATTGTAGGCAATGAGGGCATATTAGGAATCTCCCTTTTTATGGGGGGAGAAACAACACCAAGCCGCGCCGTTGTACAAAGTGCTGGGGAGGGCTTCCGTTTAAAAGGGGACATATTAAAATCTGAATTTAACCGTGCCGGCCCAGTACAAAGATTATTATTGCGTTACACCCAAGCATTGATTACGCAAATGGCACAAACAGCCGTGTGCAACCGGCATCATTCGGTAGAGCAACAATTATGTCGCTGGCTATTGCTCAGTTTAGATCGCCTTGCGAGTAACGAAATCACGATGACGCAAGAACTCATTGCCAATATGCTGGGGGTGCGCCGTGAAGGCGTTACCGAAGCGGCACGCAAATTACAAGCGGCTGGTTTAATTGAATACAGCCGTGGTCACATTAAAGTCACCGATCGACCCATGCTAGAAAAAAGATCCTGCGAATGCTACGACGTTGTTAAAGTCGAGTTCGAGCGCTTACTCCCATCACTCCACGGCATTGCCAAGTAATCAGCAACACAATCTGCACTAAAATTCTAAACTTTTTACCGCACGTCTTAAATTTCGTATATGTGCGTTGGTGCACAGACATGCTTATGTGACCGCGCATAATTAATACACTATTTAATTAACACATACAGTAGAAAGTTTATATCTAATGGCTAACCAAGCTAAAACGAATATGAGCAAATTCGCTGTGACTAAAGCGGATGTGCGTGTGCAACCCACCGAAAAAACAAAAAAAACCGATACAACATCAGCAGGCCAATCTGTCATTATTGATGCAGCCAGGTATAGAGAGAAAACGCGGGCAGAAATTGCGCTTAACTCCATTAGTGATGCCGTTTTCTGTACTGACACTAAAGGCAATATCGATTACTTAAATATTGCTGCGGAAAAAATTACCGGCTGGTCGCGCGAAGAAGCCAACGGCAAACCCAGCAACCAGATATTTAAAATTATTAACGGATTAACACGCGAGGCAAGCTGCGATCCTGTGAGCATGGTGTTGAAAACCAATAAACCCAGTGGCATTGCACCAGATACGATATTAATAAAGCGCGATGGTAGCGAAGTAGCTATTGAAGATTCCGCTTCACCCATTTACAGCAGCAATGGTCAGCTGACCGGGGTGGTGGTGGTATTTCACGACGTAACTGGGACCAAAGCTATGTCCACCAAGATGGCACACTTGGCACAACATGATTTTTTAACTAACCTGCCTAACCGCGTATTGCTCAATGACCGTATATCGCAAGCCGTCGCTTCTGCTAAACGGCATCATACGCAATTAAGTGTGCTTTTTTTGGATCTGGATAATTTTAAGCATATCAACGACTCCTTAGGGCATGCGGTAGGAGATAAATTATTACAATCAATCAGTCAACGTCTGCTCAACTGTGTACGTAGCTCGGACACAGTTAGCCGCCAAGGCGGGGATGAATTTATTGTCTTGCTGGCAGATAATAAAAATGGGGCAAACGCTGCATTAACGGCTGAAAAAATCCTCGAAGAATTTAAGCCGGCACATAAGCTAGGAGGGGTCGTTCCAATACATATTAGTACCAGCATTGGTATTAGTGTATTCCCTAACGACGGTATGGATGCAGAAACACTGATTAAAAACGCTGATATCGCCATGTATTTTGCCAAACAAAAAGGGCGTGATAATTACCAGTTCTTTAAAAGCGCGATGAACACACAGTCGACTCAGCGTGTGAATATTGAGGCGGGATTGCGTTCCGCGCTAGCAAAACAGCAATTTACGTTGCGTTATCAACCCAAAGTGAATCTGGTAACAAACCAAATAACTGAGGTAGAGGTCTTTCTACGATGGCAACATGTCGAATGGGGTGAAGTGCTGCCTTTGGATTTTCTTTCGATTGCAGCAGATTGTGGCTTGATTGTTCCGATTGGTCGCTGGGTGCTACGAGAAGCTTGCTATCAAGCTAAACAGTGGATGAATAGCGGAATACCGCCCATTACAATTGCAGTGAATGTTTCTGAAAAAGAGTTTCTGCATAAAGACTTTGTAGAAAGTGTACGTGCGATATTAATTGAAACGCAACTGCCGGCACACTACCTGGAATTAGAAATCACTGAAAGTGCGTTGATGCGTGATGCAAACAACAGCATGACAATATTGCACGACCTGAAGAAAATGGGGCTAAAACTCTCCGTGGACGATTTTGGTACCGGTTACTCGAGCCTCAGTTACCTGCAGCTATTTCCTATTGATGCATTAAAAATTGATCAATCATTTGTACATCAAATAATGTCAGCTGTGGATGATGACATTATTCTTTCTGCCATCATTAGCATTGGGCATAAACTGAAGCTAAAAGTGATTGCGAAGGGAGTAGAGAATAAAATGCAGCTGGACTTTTTGAAGAGCCAACAATGCCACGGAGGTCAAGGTAACTTTTTTAGCCCTGCCTTAACCGGAGAGCAATGTGCAAGCATGCTTGCAGATACTGAATTATTTTTAGAAGTAGCTAATTAAATTAAGTTGAATTTAATTATGTCTGGCTTATGTCTCCTAGCGCACAGATTAACTCAATTTAAAAGAGCATATTGCCCTTCGAAGACCTGCAATTTACTTTACGCTAACATCTTTCCCACGTTCTCCATTAGCGTGGTTGGCTCTCAGAAATGAGAGCTTTTTTTATAGGCTTAGACTAAAGTTCTTAATATTTAAGATAGGATTTATTCACGATTAAACGGATTTCATTTGCACGCTGAAAAGGGGCCGTCACAATCATGAGGATTGCACCACTCTCTATTTTGCTTTTATATTTTTTAAATTCAGCCCCAAAAAAATTAACACCAAACAAAGCCGCAAAAGCAAATGCACCTATCAGGCTGGCAATTGCAACAACGGTTATCCAGTGTATCCCCATAGAACTGGCTATTCCTGGGTCAATGTAATGTATACATATGCCCGTTAACAAACCAATCACAGCACCTATCCAAATCCCTTTTCCGTCATTCTCCTCATCGTGAACTACCTTAGGGCTTTCAATGATACTTACACCTTGCAACTGGCCAAAATCGGTGCCGGGCTTCGCTATAAAACTTATATCTTCATTATCTATCCTGGCAAGCATTAACGAACCAGCTACTTGATTCGCTGTTGCAACATCGGGGAGTAAAAATTTTAACTTAGGCGTCATGTTGGTTCTCTTTAAAATGTTTTAATAAAAAATCTTAAACAAAAAATATACCCATGAAACTCATAGGTCTGTTCGGTGACGCACATTGCTGGTGTTATTGCTTTATATTTTCAGTCTGTTAGCGCACATAAGCCTGTTCCCAGCTGGAACTGAAGTACTATCAGTTGTGTTATCTAGCGAACAGACACCACATCACAAATAAGCCACTCTTAATTTTACATATTGAGACTTTGTAGCCTCCGACAAATGAATCGTCATCAACTTTTCTTTTTGCCGCCTGTTACTTTTTTAAATTTAACAGCGCACCAATAAAGGAAATTTTACATGCCCATCATTCAAGCCGCTTTTGGCAGCAACCGATTATTAAACTTACTCACAGATAGTCAGCGTAAAAATTTTGTGGGTAGTTGTGAATTAATCAACCTTCATTTAGGTGATGTACTAGCGGTGCCCGGAGACACGGTTGCTTATGTATATTTCCCTGTTGAAGGCATCATTTCATGGGAAAAGCAAATTATCGGCAGCCCCTTTTTAGTGGTCACGCTTATCGGTAATGAGGGCATGCTTTGCATCAACTCGCTGTTGGGCGTCGATGTATCACCTTGCCGCGCCATCGTACAGAAATCCGGGTTTGCCTTGCGCATTCCAGCAAGCACCTTCATGCATCAACTCAAACAAATAGCAGACTTTGATGTCATATTAAAACGTTACGCTTATGTGAGTTATAATCAAGTGTTACAACTAGCCGCCTGTAATCTTTTTCACTTGCTAGAAAATCGGCTAGCCAGGTTACTACTGATGTTTCAAGACCGAGCGCAATCTGATGAATTGCACGTCACACAAGAGCAGTTAGCTGAAATGCTAGGCGTACGCAGGGTAGGTGTGACTAAAGCAGCAGGGTCATTGCAACGTCAAAATTTAATTAGCTACAGTCGTGGCAATGTGATTATTCATGATCTGAATGGTTTAAAAGCCTCCTCTTGTATTTGTTATCTGGCCGACAAAAAAAATTATGAACATATCATGCATGCCCAAACTAGCCATAACACAAATACCCCTGTGCAATTGCCAATTTAACTGAATCAACACTCATTTTGCAGCACTTATATTACCAATGAGTTATTACCAATAAGTGACACCACCAAAAATCGTGTCTTACTTGTAACAAATGGCAATGTACTCGCCGAATCCTCGATAGCTTTTAACCATGACTCTGTACGCTGGCGTACTTATGTAATGTTATTTTGAGCGTACCATACGCTAAAAATTAGATAGAAACGTTATTTACATAAGGTTAAATGCATGCACATTGCCAATATAAAATTGATAGCTAGACACAGCATTGGCATGCCATTTATCCGATTTATTTTAGGCTTAAGTTTACTGGCTCTGTCGGCTTGCTCGTCAATGCCAATCATGGTGCCCGACATGGCCATGCGCTCATCCAAGCCACCCACGCTTGAAAACGCTCGCGGCCCGTTAACTGCTCAACAAAGTAAAGAAATCCTATCGCGGATTAAAAAAGATGGTGTAGAGACTAGCATCTTTGATAAACACTTAGCGTTAATCAGTGAAGTTGTAGGTAGCCCGCTGGTGGTTGGGAATAAGGTCGACTTGTTGATAGATGGGACAAGCACCTACGCGGCCATGTTGAACGCCATCGATCAGGCAAAGGACCACATCAATCTGGAAACCTATATTATTGAAGACGACGAAGTGGGTCATATGTTTGCTGAGCGGCTGATGGCGAAGCAACGTAGTGGTGTACAAGTTAATCTGATTTATGACAGTGTGGGCTGTATTTCCACGCCTAAAGAGTTCTTTACGAAACTAAAAGAGAGCGGTATTAACGTTCTGGAATTTAATCCAATCAACCCCACCAATGTCAGAGAAGGCTGGAACCTGAATGAACGTGATCACCGTAAATTATTAATTGTCGACGGTAAAACCGCTTTCTTAGGTGGCATTAATATCAGCAGCGTTTATTCTCGCGGCTCATCTGGATCATCTGGCGGATCAAAAAGTAAGCCGTCCAAAAAAGTGGAAGAACCTGAAATAGAGGAAAAACCTAATACAGCTATATCCAATCCAAATTCAACCGAGCCAAAAAAATCGCCAGGTGACAGTGTTCCCTGGCGTGACACGCACTTAAAAGTTGCTGGCCCAGTAGTGGGCGAGTTTCAGAAATTATTTATTGCCGCTTGGGAACAACAAAAGGGAGATGTCTTAGCCAAAAAGAATTACTTTCCAGAGCTTAAAAACCAAGGCAATGAAGTGGTAAGCGCGATTGGCAGTTCACCAGACGAACCCTACAGCCAAATCTATGCCACGCTGATTTCGGCGATTAATAGCGCAGAAACACAAGTGTATTTGACCAATGCCTATTTTGTACCAGATCCGCAATTACTAACCACTTTAAAAGATGCAGTGGCACGTGGCGTGGTAGTTAAATTGTTGCTACCTGAAAAAACGGATTCTGAGTTAGTGTACTTCGCCTCCCGCTCATATTATGACGAACTGTTAAGCGCAGGCGTGCAGATCTATGAACATAAAGTGGCTATTCTGCATGCCAAAACCGCATTAATTGACGGTGTTTGGTCAACGATAGGCTCTACCAATTTAGACTGGCGCAGCTTTATTAACAACCATGAAATCAACGCCGTCATACTAGGGCAAGATTTTGGTGACCAGATGCATCGTATGTTTAATGAAGACTTGGCTGTATCCCAGCAGATCACTTTAGAAGCCTGGCGTAAACGATCCCTCCTATCGCGTATTAAAGAGCGCGCTGCCCGTTTGTGGGCGCGGCAACTCTAAACTTTCACCTGGATTCACAACTTACTCGCTTGGAAATACTATGTATAGATTAACGTTCTTTATAATGAGTTTGATGCTATCTCCAATCGCATTGGCAGCCGATGCTGAATCAGCAAAAACAGATGGAGATGCGATTGCCTTGCTGAGCCAATATAAAGCCCTTAATAAATCGTTAGCTAACAACCAATTTAAACGTCCGCTGGTGCTCAATTCCACCGAAACACCAGAACAACTTAAAGGTGAGATTTATGCAGTCATTAAGTATCCCTTTGCAACCGTCAGCACTGCCTTAAATAATCCAGCTAACTTATGTGGTGCCCTTATATTGCACGTGAATGTTAAATATTGTCGCGCCGTTAATAGTGAATCTGGTCCTGTACTTAATTTAAACATCGGGAAAAAATATAATCAGGAACTAGCAGAAACTTATCCTGCCGCCTTTAACTATCGCGAAATAACAAAATCTGCTGATTATTTTTTGGTCGGCTTAAAAGCTGCTGAGGGCCCATTGGGAACGCGGAATTATCAAATTTCAATTGAAGCAACGCCCCTTAAAAATAATCAAACATTTTTGCATTTTACCTATGCTTACTCATTCGGTTTCGCCGGCCGTACTGCGATGAAAGGTTACTTAGCCACCATCGGAAAAGATAAGGTAGGCTTTACAGTAGCCAGCAGACAGCCTAATAATGAAGTCAAATATATTCAAGGCGTGCGCGCCATCGTAGAGCGTAATACCATGCGTTATTATTTGGCCATAGAAGCTTATGTAGCAGGACTAAATTATCCAGCAGATAAGCAATTGGAAAAAAGATTACAGCTTTGGTATGACGGCACCGAACAATATCCGCGCCAATTACGCGAAGTGGGCAGAGAGGAATATTTTGTCATGAAAAGGAAAGAAATCCAGCGGCAAAATGCTTCTTGATGAGTGCGTATTGGTATTGTCATGCTTTTTTAAGCTCAATGATATCTATATAGTTTGTTGTTTTCTGTGAACCAGCTGATATAGGAGTGGCAAGATAAGCAACGTTAGTATCGTGGATGAGATAATGCCACCTATTACAACAGTAGCTAGCGGCCTTTGCACCTCTGCTCCAGTTGAGGTCGCCAAAGCCATCGGTAGAAACCCAATAGCTGCTACTAATGCTGTCATTGCCACAGGGCGCAATCGTGTGTAAGCACCGTTTAAAATGGCGTCATCAAGTGTTTGGCCTTCCTCTCTTAGCGTGCGGATGAATGAAATCATGACTAAGCCATTGAGCACCGCCACACCAGATAGCGCTATAAACCCTACACCTGCCGAGATCGAAAACGGTATATCGCGTATCAAAAGCGCTAATACGCCACCGGTAAGGGCAAACGGAACACCACTAAAAACCAATAAACCATCTCTGATATTGCCAAAGACCATATAGAGCAAGAGTAGCACGATACCAAGTGCGATTGGCACGACAACCTGCAGTCGCTCACTGGCTGAAATGAGTTGCTCGAACTGTCCGCCCCACGACAGCCAATAGCCGGTAGGGACTTCCACATTGTCCTCAATCAACGTTTGCGCTTCATTGACGAATGAACCTATATCCCTGCCTCGTACATTGGCCGTGACAATCGTGCGGCGCTTGCCATTTTCACGACCAATTTGATTAGGGCCTTGTACTATCTCCAACGTGGCGATGTCACCCAACGTGACGTAAGTTGACTCGACATCCGAGCCATTGGTAGTTTTGATTGGTATCCGCTTAAGCGCTTCTATATTACTCCGCTGGCTTTCCGGCATGCGCACTTGTAAATCGAACCTGCGGTCACCTTCAAAAATAGTCCCAGCGCTATAACCCCCAATGGCAATGCTTACTGCATCCTGCACATCTGCGACGCTCAAACCATATCGGGCAATTTTTTGACGGTCAGTTTGAATGGACAATACAGGTAATCCGGTTATCTGTTCTGCTTTAACATCAGCAGCACCCGGTACTGTTTTCAACAGCTTCTCAATTTGTTTACCAACCTCGACTAGCGTTTCTGTATCGTCGCCAAACACCTTAACGGCAACATCAGCACGTACGCCTGATAACAATTCATTGAAGCGCATCTGTATGGGCTGGGTAAACTCATAATTATTGCCTGGGACTTCCTTAACTGCATCTTCCATGGCGGCAACTAGTTGTACTTTGGTTTGATATGGCCCATTCCACTGGTCTTGCGGTTTCAGAATAATGAAAATATCAGCAACACTAGGCGGTACTGGATCTGTCGCTATTTCCGCAGTGCCAATCTTTGCAAATACTTTGTCCACTTCTGGAAATTTTTTAATGGTTTGCTCAAGTGAGTTTTGCATCTCGATAGCTGTGCTCAAACTAGTGCCAGGTATCCGTAGTGCATGCATCGCGATGTCCCCTTCATTTAAGCTAGGAATGAATTCGCTACCCATTTTTGTAGCTACCAAGCCAGATAAAGTAACGATTGCGATTGCTACCGTGATAAATACTGCCTTATTCGCTAAAGCCATTTTGAGCATAGGAAGATAGCCTTGCTTTAGTAAACCAATCGCTCTGTTTTCTTTTTCTTCAATCTTGCCATTCATGAATAGGGCGATGGCTGCAGGAATGAATGTCACAGACAGAATCATGGCGCCTATCAATGCAATCACGACGGTATAAGCCATTGGGTGGAACATTTTTCCTTCAACACCAGAAAGTGCAAAGATAGGGATGTAGACGGCCATAATAATGAGTTGGCCAAAAATGAGCGCTCGCCTGACTTCTTTAGTGCCTTCAAAAACAATCGAAAAACGCTCATCGCGCGTGAGCTGTCTGCCAAGTTTAGTTTGCTCTTGCGCAAGCCTACGTAAACAATTTTCCACTATTACAATTGCACCATCGACAATGATGCCGAAATCCAATGCACCTAAACTCATGAGATTGGCACTGACATGATTCGCGAACATGCCACTAAAGGTGAACAACATGGCCAACGGAATAATGGCTGCCGTGATGAGTGCTGCACGCAGATTCCCTAGAAATAGAAACAAGATCACGATGACTAAAGCAGCCCCCTCGAAAAGGTTGGTGGCCACTGTATGGATAGATTTATTTACCAGCGTAGAACGGTTGTAAGCCGTATTCACTTCAACGCCTTCAGGCAAGGACTTGCGAATTTCTTCTAACTTTGCTTCCACCTCTTTTGAAACAGTATGACTGTTCTCACCTATCAAAAGAAAGGCAGTACCCAATACGACTTCTTGTCCGTTTTGCGTGGCGGCTCCATTGCGCAACTCTTTACCAATCAAAATATCTGCCACATCCTTGATCCTGATGGGTGTGCCTTCACGACTGACCATGGTGATATCGGCAATCTGCTCTATATCCGTGACTTGTCCAGGCAGACGCACAAGATATTGTTCTCCGCCTTTCTCAATGTAACCAGCACCTACGTTTAGGTTATTACGTTGTAATGCTTGAATCACATCTTGCGAAGTTAAACCATAGGCAAGTAACTTTTCGGGATAGGGAGCCACGTGAAATTGTTTGACATAACCGCCAACTGAATTGATTTCGGTAACCCCTTTAACGGTGCGCAGTTGCGGCTTAATCACCCAGTCTTGCATCTCTCTTAAGTCTGTAGATGTATAAACTGAGCCATCGGGTTTTTTTGCGCCAGGTTCTGCTTCTACAGTCCACATGACTATTTCACCTAAGCCGGTAGAGATTGGTCCCATCTTGGGTTCTACATTGGCAGGCAGACTATTTTTTGCTTCTTGAATACGCTCGTTAACAAGCTGACGTGCAAAATAGATGTCCGTTCCGTCTTTAAAAACAACGGTAACCTGTGATAAGCCATAGCGGGAGACGGAGCGCGTATATTCAAGGTTAGGCAAACCTGCCATAACAGTTTCAATGGGAAAGGTAACGCGTTGTTCGGCTTCTATCGGCGAATATCCCTCGGCTTCAGTATTGATTTGAACCTGTACATTGGTAATGTCGGGCACCGCATCAATGGATAAATTCTTGTAGCTATAAATACCCAGTAGTGACATGACAACCACAGCCAATATAACGAACCAGCGTTGATTTATTGCAAAATGAATGATGCGTTCAAACATGATGAGGGCCTTGATCTGAATGTTGGAAATGACGCATGCAAATTATTAATGAAGAATTAATGATCATGCGTAGCCACTGATTTACCAATATCGGCTTTAATTGCAAAGCTATTGCCTGCCGCATATTGCTCTCCAGCAGACAACCCACTTAACACTTCAACCATGTTGCCATCGCTGCGCCCTAACTCGACGGGTCTTGCTTCAAAGTAGTTGCCATAACGTCCAAATACGACGGTCCAGTCGCGAATGCTTTGTATCGCATCAGCTTTAACTGCTACCGGCACCTCGGCTTCATCTATATCAAGTGTGACATCCACAAACATACCAGAGCGCCATACACCGGATGTATTGTTGAGTACGATACGAGCTGTTGCGGTGCGCGTTTGCTCACCTACAAAAGCGCCAATGGAAGCAATGACGCCTTCACCTTCAGCATCGAAAGCATTGGCTTTCACCAGCGCCTTTTGACCAACTTTAATATTGGCTAAGTCTTTGGGATAAATAATGGCTTTAACCCATACATCTGAGGTATCAGCGATGACAAACAGATTATCATTTTCCTGTACGGTTTGACCTGCCGCAACAGTCTTCTCTATTACTGTTCCCGAGATAGGGGCCTTGATTTCGTAGCGCGTAGACTGGTTACTATTATTGCTTGAGGCATCTAAAGCCATCAGTTTTTCGGAAACGAGATTAAGTGAAATTTCCGCTTCACTATAGGCTTGGCCTGCAGCCAAATAGTCTTGTTCGGCTGAGATTTTTTCTTCCCATAGCTTCTTTTCACGTTCCAATGTAATTTTGGCTAGGTTTAAACGTTTTTGCGCTGCAGACAATTGACTGCGCAGTTCAGCCAAAGCCTGGCTTTCCACCACAGCGAGCACATCTCCCTTACGTACGGGTTGTCCAAGGTCAACTTTTACCACAGTCACCAAACCACCCACGCGCGGCACCACATGAACAATACGATCCTCATTAAATGTGATTTCACCGGATAATTTATGCGTAGCTTTGATAACGGCCGAGCCAGCGGTAAGTATCTCAATCCCTGTGCTTTTCAGCACTTCATCCGACATTTCAGTGCGCGCTTCAACCTGGCCGTAATTCCATTGGTACGACTTACCTTTGTAGTTTGCGGTAATCGCCACATCAAATGAATGGGGCTCATCAACCACACTATCGCCAATCAAATAGTCGGATTCCGGCGAAAACTTGAATATTTGAGCGGGTTTGCCCAATCGAGTCAAAGCCGCTGTCACACTGGCAGCATTAGGTGCTATTGGCTGGTTGTTTTCATAGAGGTAGAACCTGAACTGTGGCGGCACACCTTTTTCAAAAATAGTGACTTCTAGACCAAAGTCATCTTGAGTGAAATATTTTCCCCCATGTGGTCCTTTTGCGATCTCAGGCGCTTTTTCCGTGTGATCATGCTCTTCATGACCGTCTTTATTACCGAGTGATCTTGAATTGTCATTAAGTAATATAAAGAAACCTAAGGCAATCGTAATGACAACGACAATCACGATTAAGAGGACTTGTTTGGGCGGGATTTTATTCATGTTAGATTCCTAGGGTTTAGCAGTCTGGCTTAAAGCTGTGTCGCCAACGATACGTTCTATCTCTGCGACTGCCTGATAAGTTTCAAGTAACGCGTTCAGGTATTGGGTTTTTGCTTGGAATAAGGTGCGCTGTGCATCAAGCACATCCAGAAAATTGAATTTACCTAATTCGAAACCCTTGGTAGCCGCATCATAAACACTTTGTGCGCCTGGCAAGATATCGGTTTTAAAAGATTCAACCGCACTGTAATTTGCACTCCAGCGCTCAAATGCTTGAGACACGTTATTTTGCAATTGGATTTCTGTGACAGATAATTCATCTTTTGCTTTTTCCGTGCGACTTAGTGCTTCCTGAATATTGCCCTGATTACGGTCAAATAGCGGAATTGGAACGGATAAGCCAAGTACGACCTGATTCAACCCTAACTCTTCATTACGTCGACCACCAACACTAACCGTAATATCGGGTGTACGTTTGGTACTCTCCACTTCCAGCAAAGCCCTACGGCGATCCACCTCCAGATTGGCACGTTGCATCGCTGGCGAGCTTTTTACCGCATTAATTAAATCGTTTACAGGCGGTAGATGAGTGACATTATCAACATCACCTAATGCAGATTCAAATACCGGATTTGAGTTGCCCCATAACGCAGTCAGACGTTTGCGTGCATTGCTAAGCAAGCTGGTTGCATGATTAAGTTCTACCTTAACTGCGGACTCAGCCACTTTAGACTTAATTTCTTCGACAGGCGATATCTTGCCAGCCAAGACCCGTTTGCTAGCCGCCTCTTTAGCGCGTTGTGCCAACGTGAGCGATGACTGTGCTAGCTTGACCCGCTCTTGGGCAATTAATACCTCATTGAATGCGAGATTAACTTCAGCCAGGATTTGCATCTTTTTGAGTGCAAGCTCATAACCAGTGAGGTCATAACCCAGTGTTGCAGCTTTAATCCTACTGTCTCGTTTCCCCCCTAGTTCAATAGGTTGGTTAAGCTGTAATGTGGTTTCTCGCGTTGAGCTGCGTGTATCTTCCAGCGTTGCAGAGACCGAGGGGTTAGGCCTTGTACCTGCTTGAATCACCACCCCTTGTATGGCTTCGCGCTCTCTGATAGCTGCCGATATTTCTGGATTAGCCTCTAAAGCAAGGTTAAGCGCAGACTGCAACGTTAACCCATTCACAGATTCAACATATTGTGCTGGTGGACTCTCGGTCTGTTCCTGACTATATTCTGCCCTAGCTATTGGCGGAAAAATGAATAGTGAAAGGAAAAGTAAATTGATTAATAGCGTATGCACACCCATGACACTCTCCTGAAATCAAATAAACGCTGGTATGGCCAAAGCCATAGCAGCTAATCAAACATTATTTGAGGCTAGAATTGTGGTGGTGCACGTGGCGCAGGACGTCGCCGTTTAAAGAAATAATCGTGAAGGAAACTAGTTGCAGGATAAACGGGTAAAAGAACATTTGTTCTAAACAGCAGAAAACATATTACAAATATTGTGGCGTACAAGGTGAGGCTGTTATCTAAATCATTAATCAAGCCATTCGCGACCGTAACCGTGTGCATCGTATGAGATAAATCAGTTACATAATGATTGTCATCATAATCAGCTGAGTGCTCATGCTCATCTGCATGCACATGTAAACTAGCGTGTTCAGGCAAATGCTCAGCCCCTGAATGCGTATGAATGAACGGTGCTATAGTTTGCAATAATGCAAAGCAAAGCACAATCATCCAAGATAGCTTTTTAAGTGGCTGAAAATAATACATATGGGTAGTCTAACAATATTTGGTCACATTCCAAAATAAAATTAAAGTCACTACATCAATTTAAGACAACCCTACAGCCACAAATTTTGTGGTGCTATTGCTTCTCACTTATTAACGGGCATTGCCTTATTTTTTTGCATCAAACTTTTGCATCCAGCTGCACGCTGTTTAGCCTCTTCAGTATCGCCTGTATCAAATAGGGGAAGAACGCTAGCTAACGGATTAAGGATGGCCAGCAGTATTGAAGCGGCCAGTTTTAAACCGACTGGTTTTTTCTCTAACGCAACATTTGGGTCTGAAAAGCTGCCGGTGACGTTTAATGGTACACGCAACGTTAATGGACTGAAATCTTTAGGCAGCGCCATGACACGAAGATTGAGTTTCTCCGTTGCAAAAGAAAGTGAGCCCTCTGCCCACACCGTTGTATCAGTAGTATCAACTACCATGACGCGGGGCGTGAATAAGCCGTTCTTTGCGTGTAAATCCACCACGGCGCATTGCACAGCCAATGGTTCATCTCCTTCAAATAGCACACCGATTGATTCCGCCAGATCAAGCCCTGCCAATTCAATGCCTAAATGTGAAATCGCACCTTCGTTCAACGCACTACGAATGGTACCGTCCACACTGGCCAGAAATTCAGCAGTGGATTTCCCCTCACCTTTCAAAAGCGCCATGCCATTTAAACGACCAGATATATAAGGTGGCCGGCCATCTGGCCGCTTTTGCTTTATCCAGCGCTCCAGCCTTACGCCCCTCCAGGCAACATTAGCGTCCCATAAGGCTTTTGGACCACGCCCATCCAATCCAATATCGCCAGTTAAACCGCCATCTGCGGTTAGCGCTTTGATATTTTTAAGTGTTAGTACCGCATCGTTTAATTGCAGATCAGCTTTAAAAGGCTTGAGTGGCTCTAAATAACTGGTCTTTAAATCTAAATATTGCATATCGAGCTCGACCTCAGCATCCATTTTACGTAGTGATGCCAAATCAAAAGGCCGGGTTGGCAATACTTTATTCGGATTATTATTTTCTGAATTTGTACCGAAAGCGGGGCCTAAATCAGTGATGACCAATTTGCCTGCCAGCTGGCCTTTTAACAGTGGCGTTGCTAAAGACTTATCATAAGAAAAACGACCGTTTAGACGACTTTCGCCGACCGCCATTTGGTCAATACGCGTGTGCCAAATTAAGTCTTGTTTTTCAACTTTGCCATTGGTCTTGAATGCCTCGGTGGTTGGCAGGGTAACGTCTACCAAATCGCCTACCGCTGCTAATGAAGGTCCGCTTAAATTGAAATCTCCCGTAAAATCAGTCGGGTGCAACATGTCCCTTGTCGTGCCTTTAAATTTTAAATGAGCACGATCAATCGTAGCGTTAAGGGTTATTGCAGCTGGAAACTCCTTTGAAACATTTTTATCCGCCGTGGATGCCCCCACAGAATCCAGCTCAATTTTCAGTGGCAAGCCTTGATAGTGACCACTCGCAGTAGCAGTAAGCTTACTGTTTTTTAGCGCATCAGAATCTCGATTTACAGCATTGCCAACAAGGGATAGCTTGGCTTCGATATTGGATTGCAGCGGCACATCCGCAATAGACAGTGTGCCATTGGTCAACAATAATTTATCGAAAGACGGGAATCGTACAGGTTGATTAGGAGGCTTATCACTAAACTGCCAAGATGCGCGACCATCTGCTTGGCGCTCTAAATTAGCATCAAGTTGCTGCGCCTGTAAAACTTTAATTCGAAGCGGATAACCACGATAAGCGCGCCATATATCACTGTAACGCAATTTAAGTAGGACATTGCTGCCATCAACAAAGTGAGGTTTTGTACTCCAACTAGGCGCAGCAATATTCAGCTTGGCTGTTTTCAGTACCAGTCCGCCTAAAAATTTGACATGAAATGGCTGTATTTTTTTGTGTGATGTCTTATTTGGCTGACTATCGAGAGTGCTGGGTTTAGGTGAGTTGGCTATATCACCAGTGTCGAAACTCACTTTACGGTTCATTAAAGACGATAGCTGTTTTTCAAGTGGCGTAGCCAAAAATGGCCAGCCCAAATACTCACCCAAAGCGATACTGATAATTGAAACCGTGGTCAGCGCAATAATGATGTTCTGTGTTTTTGTTAAATTATTCATAAATGACTTTTATGCTTTCAATGCACAAAATACCTCTAAGTTACAAGCTAATTCAATTGAGATCATCTATCTGTACGCAAGCGTACATAATCGTCAGCAGCCCTCATAAAATTAAAAGTCGTTAGTTTGGTGCGTTATCAGACGGACGCAAGGCAATGACAATCATATCCTCTACTTATAAAAATCCAGGGGGCTGGTGGGTGGCTTTTCAGGCCCCTGATTTGTAAAGTAAATGCCAGTAAAGGAAAAGCATGCTCGAGTCTAATTTAATGTTGTCAGTTTCTAAGGTTCTATCACCGAATATTCGCTTAGAAATGACGCCTCAGAAGGAGTTACAGGTACAACTGTCCCAGTTTAATCAACATCGGTTAACACCTCAGATTATTGATGATAACTGGACGTTAAAAATGTTACAGGATGCACAGATACTCGTTAAGGAAGGCTATTTTGTAGAAGCCGAACGGAAACATGTTCAGCAATATCTAGCAGATATGCCAGATAATGCAGAAGCGTTTATGCAATGGTTTGAAAATTTAAAAACCGATGCACCAGGCCAAGGCGATGCATTATTTCCATGGTTAGCCAAGCATGCTACGCTGGAACAAATGCGCTGGTTTTTACAACAAGAAGCGGCCGGCGAGGCAGGTTTTGATGATTTAGTAGCGATGACGCAAGTTAAATTACCGCCGCAAGCCAAATTAGAAATGGCACGTAATTATTGGGATGAAATGGGTCGTGGCCATGAAAATTCCATGCATGGCCTCATGTTAGCCACTACTGTCAAGAATTTGAACTTGAGACCTACGATTGAAGGGACAATTTGGGAGTCACTGGCGCTAGCCAATTTGATGCTGGCAATGGCGGTAAATCGACGTTATGCATATCAATCGATTGGCGCATTAGGCGCAGTGGAAATGACGGCTCCTACCAGGGTAGTCTACGTAAATGAGGGGCTAAAGCGTTTAAATGTGCCCTTTGAAACTAGAAAATATTTTCAACTACATGCCACACTAGATATTAAGCATTCGCAAGAATGGAATGCTGAAGTGATTTACCCTTTGGTAAAAGCATCCCCAAAAATCGCGAAATCTATTGCGGAAGGTGCCTTAATGCGCTTGTATTGTGGGGCTAGATGTTACGAAAAATACCGGAGTCACTTCGCACTCCCATCTATCCACTAGGTTGAAAATAATCTACTGGCTGGCATTAAGCTACGGTAATTCTTAATGGGTTTATCACTATTGATAAATTGGCTAGAGGCTGGTGCGTTTGTCACTTTCAATAAACTTTTCGCTACATTTGCAATGACATAATAGCATTCACAAGTTTTCGCTTCCAACGCGCGTCTGTTCAACACTATTATCTTCCCACGCTTGAGTTGGATGATGCCTTCACGTTGCAGATTACCAGCAATTAAGGTGATACTTTCACGGCGTACATTTAGCTTTGCTGCAATCGTATGCTGGGTAATAGCAATACTATTTGTTGGCGAATAATCCAGGGCATTTAACACTACCCGGCACAGTTGTTGTTCAATCGAATGGTGTCTACTGCACACTGAGATTTGCGCGATTTTAACGGTGCGTAATTGCAGGTACATTAGCAAGACTTGTAATAGTTCATTTGAACGTTTAATTTCTTCTTCTAGTACACTAGTTTTAACCCTATATGCATATCCCGTGCTTTGCACAGTCGCGCGCGATGCAAACTGGCTATCTATCATCGGCGGCAGGCCAAATATACCATCACTCCTAATCGCTTCCGTTTCAAGAGAAATGTCTGTTGAGCTCTGATATACCGTTGAAATCACCGCTGTAATGGGGAAATAGCTATAAATCAATGTTGAACCGGCTTCATATAGCACTTCGCCTTGCAACAGGTTAATGAGTTGCAGTTGAGAAATGAAAGCATGCTGGCCTTTAGCCTCAAGCATGTTTAGCAAGCGGTTTTGTGTAGGCCGCGGTAAGTTAGGCATAAGAATCAAACGTTTATACAATTAATGAATTGGTCAAATTCTATAAGCAGCATGCAGAATCAGTAATAGAAATTTTACTGAATATATTGTCAGACTATGACTACAGGCCTTATAAATCCACTACATAACCCCAATCGACTAACTGTTGCCAATCCTTGGTTACCAGGTCTGCGCCGATATCCTGGCGATAGCGAATATTAGGCACTATCACCTTGACTGCTAATTCATAAGCTTGCTGGCGCGCAGCTTCAATCGTGTCACCGCGACCAACTGCAGTTGCTACGTTGCCGGTGACGCCACTGGTAATAAGATCATCATTCAGTTTTGCCACTTCAGAAAAATGCAGATGCCGTTTGTCGCTCTCCGAAAAAGAGGGTTGAAATGAAATAGGCAGGCCTTTAGACAACACTTCATAGCCATAGATGTATGGAAAAGGCGGTACATTCAAAACCACTCCCGCTGCAAAACCATCACGCGTTGCAATAAATAGGGATGACTTTTTAAGCATACGCCGAAATAATGTTTCCCATGCATCTTGCTGTAATGCAGCGCATATAGAATAGCCCGGATAGCCAAAGCGGCTGGTAAATTCCAGCGGCCACAGCCCTTCTGCATTGGCTATCATATTTAAATTAATGTATCCACAATAACTACTTTCTCTAAGCTTTGATTCAAGCTTGAGCAAGCTTTGCCGAAAAATCATCTCAGATCCACGGTAAGTGACAATCGTGCCCATTTCCCCCGTTAACTCACCCAAGTTTCCAGAAAAGAAGTGTTTATGCTCCCAATCTAAACAGGCAGGTTGCAAAAATTGTTCGCCGTTAAAATACGCGCCAACGCCCACTTCTATGCCATTGATATAGTCCATTAATACAAAGTCTAAGCTTTTGTTTTTATCTGTATGATTTTTGTAATGGCTTAAAAGTGTGATGAGATCAGCGCTATCTTCGGTCATGCTCACGTAGTTACGCGTACGTTCGCAATTGGCTCCATTATGTTTATATACATAGCGTTTGTTGGTCTGGCGAATGAATGCAATTGCCTTATCAAAATCTGTAAATTTATAGGTATTGGCAATGGGCATGCCCATTTCTTGCATGATTTGTTGGCCATATTGACGGTTCCCTTCCAGCATATCTCCAAATGCGCTACCGCCAATCACTTGATAACCGTCCAGCCTTAACGCATCCTGAATATCACCTTTGGTAGCAGATTCGAATAAAATGATGCCATCGCTACCCGCTTCACGAATCCACGCTAATTCACTGGGCCAGTCTGTCGTAAAATTTAACATACCGGCATAGACGTCATGGTAGTCAGCATTTTCTACATAGACTTTTACAGCATGTCCAGCCTGCATCAGCCGAATGTACATGGCGCCCAAATCACAATATTCGCCTATGCCTAAGAATTTCATTTGGCGAAAGAATTCATCACTTATACAGAATGATTTCGCGCAATTAGAACGACTGCAGCAATCCTGTCTGCCATGCGGTAAGCTTCGTTATCCAATTCTTCACTAAAAATATCAGGGTCCACTTCTGTATATTCATAGGTAAACCCTGCGAAATCTAATTTAACCGCAGCTTCTGCCAAAAAAGCATCATAGCCGTTCACAATCGCAACGCCCGTGTACAGCAACAATGCGCCATTTGGGTTTAATCGTTCGATAGCGGTGTCCACAATATCCAAAGACATTCCAGCACCGAGCGGGCCACCGCCATGACGATAGACGCGTTCAGATTCATCCAATAGATAAGGTGGGTTCGCGATTATCAAGTCGAAACTGCCGGCAACATTCTTCAGCAGATCACTATGTACCAATTCGATGTGATGCATGTCGGCAGCCGCCATATTTGCGTGGGCTAAGTTTATTGCGGCATGATTAATATCCGCCGCGATTATTTCAGATTCTGGCAAAGCCAACGCCAGCATAACAGCGCCTACGCCACTGCCAGTACCTATATCGACGGCTCTGTGAATAGGTTGTTGATTGGTTGCTAAGAAATGATATATGGCTCTGGCAAAACGATAGCTGTCTGGTCCAAAAAAAATGGCCTCACTACTGGATGTGGGGAAAGCAGAGTGCAAAAATAGTTTGCCATTGAGGCTGGAAACGCGTAATTGACTTTTCAAGCCATTTTCAACTTTGGTGATAATATTGGCCGAGTGCATTAAATCAAATAACGCAGTATCGATAGCTTCTGGATTAAAAGGCCGATTCCAGCCAAAAATATCTACCAAATCGTTGCCCATTGCATTTTCTATCCGATTATTTACTCTTTCGTGACTAGCTGGGCTAATCGTAATAAATTGATAATCATGCAATTGCAGATAGGCCAACAACAACTCTAGATGGTGTTGGTTGCTAATCTCATGTTCTTGATCTGTAATATTCATGAGATTAGCTTAGCAGGCCAAAATTGATTTTAAAGTACGCTAACGCACTTACAACCCTTACATTTCCAGAGTAAATAAGTTAATTAAGAGTAATATAGATTGGTATCTAGTCAGACTAGAGTTAAGAATACGTACTATTTCATAGCAACCTCAATTGAAAGTGTTTCATGAGCAATGAATCTAAAACACCGGCAGAATTAACTTCCGAGCCTGCACCAGACAACCTACTGGGGCTCAATTCTATACAAGTTAAAAATGTGGGATTAGTGGTATTAACCACGATTGCAGTGATATTTGTTTTAGACTGGGCGCAGAGTTTTATCGTCACCATGTTGTTAGGGATACTATTAGCCTACGCGCTTAGCCCACTGGTCAGTCAAATGGAGCGCATCAAAATCCATCGCTTCGTCGGCTCTACAGTGGTTATTCTGGCTTTGATTGGCAGCATCATCTTTGCCGGGTACGGTCTACGCGGCCAAGTGCAATCTATTATTTCAACTTTGCCGGAAGCTGCAACAAAGCTCACTTCTCATTTTGTTCCGAAACGTGGCGAGCCTCTGACAAATATACAAAAAATACAAATTGCTGCAAATCAAGTTGAAAAGGCTGCAGCTGATGCAGAAAACAATCTCGCCAAGCCCAAAAAAAACATCATGCATGTTGTTCTAGATGAAAACAAATTTAAAATTGGCGACTTTCTATGGCGTAGTTCGCTAGGCGTTTTTGGCTTTATTGCAGAAGCGGTAACGATGATATTTCTTGCGTATTTTCTCCTGCTTTCTGGCGATACCTTTAAACGTAAGTTGGTAAAAATTACCGGGCCTACACTCAGCAGAAAAAAAATTACCGTCAATATCATCACTGATATCAATTACTCTATACAGCGCTATATGTACATGCTGCTAGTGACCAATATTATTGCAGGTGTTTTATCCTGGGTGACATTTCGCTTGCTAGGTTTAGAAAATGCTGGCGCTTGGGCGGTTGCCGCTGGCTTTATGCACATCGTGCCTTATTTTGGCCCTGCTGCCACAGCGGTCGTCACCGGCATGGCGGCTTATATGCAATTTGATTCGATCTTGATGGCATTGATAGTTTCAGGGGCTTCAGTGTTGATTGCGATCATTGTTGGCGTGTTTATTACCACTTGGATGACAGGTCGCATTGCCCAAATGAATTCTGCAGTTGTTTTTATATCGCTTATCTTTTTCTCTTGGCTATGGGGCCTATGGGGGATGTTGCTTGGCATCCCGGTTATATTCATCATAAAAGTGATCTGTGAATACATAGAACATTTACAACCGATTGCTGAGCTACTTGGTGATTAAATAAATTAATCCGTTTGCGGGTTTAAGCATTAAGCTTATTCTGATTTGATTGTGACTTTTGAACAATTTGCTCGAATTGTTTATTTGATACTGGTTTAGAAAACAGGTAACCCTGTGCATAATCACAGCCAGCTTCTTCCAGTAGGTTTAGTTGTGCATTGGTTTCCACACCTTCTGCAATCACCTTCATCTCAAGCTTGTGGGCCATCAGGATAATCGCCTCACACAAGCCCATATCATTTGATCCAGCGGCAATATTACGTACAAATGACTGATCAATCTTAATGTAATCGATATCGTATTTTTTCAAGTACGACAGGGAAGAATAGCCTGTGCCAAAATCATCAATCGCTATCTGGATACCGGCATTTCTAAACGCTTGCAGTCTTTCGGTAATGCCGCTGGCTGCATCCAACAATAAACCCTCTGTAATTTCAACAGTGATGCACTGTCCGGGTAATTTCATTTTTTCCAATTGCTCAAGCCAGCCAAAATCTTGACTCTTAAATTGAATCGGCGACTTATTAATGCTTATTTGAAAATCAGGATGCAGTGTCTTACGCCATTTCTTAACTTGTTGCACTGCTTGCTGAAACACCCAATCACCAATTTCAACAATAATGCCGGTATCTTCCGCAATCGCAATAAACTGTGCCGGATTAATCATCCCCAGTGTTGGGTGATGCCAGCGGATCAAGGCTTCAGCTTTGCGAATTTGTCCGCTCTCTATCTCAACAATAGGCTGATAAACCAACTTAAACTCGCCTTTTTCACGAGCATGCCTTAAGTCATTCGCTAAACGCATTCTGGCTTTAGCAGAAGTTTGCATGGAAGCAGTAAAATAGCTATACCGATTGCGGCCTTCGGCTTTGGCGGCATACATCGCTTGATCGGCGTTTTTCAATAAATCTTCAAACTCGGTGGCATCAATCGGGTATAGCGTAATGCCGATACTGGCTGAAATATAAACTGGTTCAGTTCCCAAATTAAACGGCTTTACCAGGTTGGCCAAAATATTTTTAGCCACTTTATCCAAAGCAGTAGAGTCATCCATCTGTGTTAGCAAAATCACAAACTCATCGCCACCCAAGCGCGCCACGGTATCGATATCACGTACACTTGCTTGTAAACGCTCTGATACTTCTTTCAGTAGTGCGTCACCTTGATTATGTCCAAGCGTGTCATTCACCTCTTTAAAATGATCCATATCGAGAAACATCACCGCAAGCAATGACCCTGTACGTTCGGATTTTTTAATTTCTTGTTCCAGACGATCACGAAACATACGGCGGTTAGGCAGACCAGTAAGACTATCAAAATTGGCCTGTTGCCAAATCGTTTCTTCTGCTTCCCTTTGTTTGCTGATATCTCGCAAAATACCTAAGACGCTTCGTTTACCGCGAAAATCGACTGCAGATGCGCGTAAATCCATCCACAGCGACTCTTTGCCGCCCTTTAGCAAAAACTTCACTTGATAATTCTTAGTTGGCTCACCTTCGCCAGTGATGCGCATCCTGAATCGCTGATTCCATACTTGCAGATATTCCGGTGCAATCACCTGTGCAAATGGCATATCGATAAATTCTTCGTAGGTGTAACCTAACATTTCAGGCAAGATAGGGTTGAAGAAAACAAAGCGGAAGTCTTGTGCAACAAAAACCCCGTCTACCATCGCCTCTAGTAAGGCACGCTGGTTTGAGTCACTCTCACGCAGCTCAGCTTCCATGATTTTGATTTCATGAATATCAATGTGCGTACCCACCATGCGCGCTGCCTTACCATCCTCTGCATAACTCACCACCTTGCCACGAGAAAGTACCCATTTATAGCTACCATCCTTGCATTGCATACGGTGTTCAAATGCATATTTATCTGCTTTTCCGCTGATATACTCCTTTAGTGCAACCAGTACATTTGGCAAATCTTCTGGGTGTACCATTTTCTCCCAACCTGCAATACTGGCTTGAAGTTCGTCATCTTCATAGCCCAGCATGGCTTTCCAGTTGTTAGAATATGTCACCTCCCTGGTAAGAATGTTCCAGTCCCAAACACCGTCACGCGCACCATCAAGCGCAAACTTCCAGCGCTCCTCATTGACACGAATCATATCGACATAAGCTGCGTCTCTGAGCACTAATCGGCGTGACAACAACACACCCAAAGCCATGAGTATGATGGTGAAAACCAACATAAATATTGCAATTAAAGTTTGTGCCTTGCGCGAAGCTGCGCTGATGGAATTGGAAAAAGCGTCCTCTATTGGCCTCAATTCAAGATTGATCTTGTTTATACGCTGTATTAAAGGCTGGATCGTTTCAGGTTTAGTTTCGCCGGACTTAATATGTTGGCGCAATTGCTCTGCCAGTTGCACGATTTGGTCTATTAAGTCATCACCCTGCTGCCAATAACCAATAGAAGGTTTTAGTAGGCTGGTATGCTGGAATATTTGAAACAGTGTAATCATCCCCGGTACATCTTCCGGGTTGTTTTTACCTAAAATAAGACCTTGGGTAACCAAGTCAATATCAGGGCTTTCACTTTGCAGTTGAATACGTGCCTGCTTATCACCTAACGGCACTTCGATTGCTTTTAAATACTGTTGATAATCAGAATCAGCATGGCTTTTGGCATATTGATTGAGATAGTAGACAGACTCTTTTTGTGATTTTGACCAAAAGCTTTCGCCGCTCACATAAGCCCGGACAGATGACAGCGTTTTCATGCTGACCACGCCCAAGACGAACAATAGCGCCACGATGAAGCAAAATGGCCAAATAATTGTTATTAATTGTTTGTTTATCGAGCGGATTTCGTGCTTCCTTACTAACTAAATGTACATTTAAACAATTTAAAAGTACGCTTTAATTACCTATTAAAGATTCACCGTGGTTTGATTCTAATCTTAAGACGCACTGGTGGCAACACATGAAACTCGTTAGGATACACTAACGCAGAATTTGGCTATGTTAACTAGCAAACAAAAAAGCCTAGTCATCTCTGACTAGGCTTTAAATTTGGTAGGGTGTGCGGGGATCGAACCCACGACAAACGGATTAAAAGTTGTTATAACATACTGTTTTTATTATAAAATTACTCGCCATCACTCGCTAATTCTCGTAAACATTGGTCATAGTTGTCACGTTCTAAGTTTTTTTAATGTCCATTTTCGACCCATAACAGACACTCAACGTGCTTACTCAGGGGTTAGTCGTCTTTTGTATGCGAACGGATGGGTCTAGTCGGGCGCGGGAATAAATAGCGCAATTATTTACAACTACAAATGTAGTCGAGGTAGACTGTTCTTATTGGCTATTAGCCAATGCTAATTTCCAGCAATTCTTTCCCATTGCCTTAGCCTGATACATAGCGGTATCTGCAAGACTTATTATCGTATCAATATCTTTGCTATTGTTTGGGTAGACTGACACGCCAATACTCGCAGATATACTGGCTTTATGGACACCCAGAAGGAAAGGGTTGCTAATGGTGTTTAAAATCTTTTCAGCTAAAACATGTACGCCATTTAGATTTTCCAAACCACTAAAAATGATAGTGAACTCATCGCCACCTAGTCTTGCAAAGGTGTCTGACTCCCTTACACATAGACTCACTCTCTGAGTGACTTGGATTAATAGGTTATCACCTGCTTTATGTCCAAAATTATCATTTACCCCTTTAAAGCCATCTAAGTCTATAAACATGAGGGCAAACATTTGTTTTGCACGGGATGATCGCTTTACAGCCTCTTTTAATTTTTCAAAGAACATCCTTCTGTTTGGCAATCCTGTCAAAGAGTCAAAATTTGCGTGTCGCCAAATAATTTCTTCTGTCTGCTTACGGTTTGAAATATCAGTATGAGTACCAACCATACGTTTCGGTGAGCCTGCAGCATTCCACTCAACAACCATACCCCTTGTCAAAATCCATTTATAACTTTGATCTTTACAGAGCACTCTGTGTTCAAGCTTGTATTCATCTATGCTCTTGTTTAGGTAGTCATTAAGTCGCTTTTGGACTGTTAGAAGGTCATCTTTATGAATTATTGAAAGCCAAGCTTCAGGCGAATTTAAAAGGTCATCATCTTCATAACCCAACATTTCTTTCCATTTAGTAGAAAAATAACTGATATTGTTTTCAATATCCCAATCCCACACACCGTCACCTGAACCCTCCAAAGCAAATTTCCATCGTTGCTCACTTTCATCAAGTTGTTTATTAATCAGTTCGCTTTCAATGACCAAGTCTCGATACTTATTACGTTCAGTCCTTAGTTCAAGTAGTTTCATAGCTTGATTAGCCAACAACATTAAGATATTTATCTGGCTATCAGTCAGCTCCCGAGGAATTTTATCCATTATGCAAAAAGTACCTACTGCGACATCACCTGATGTACGCAAAGGTACACCAGCATAAAAAGCCAAATGAGGGGCATTAATTACAAGCGGGTTATTAGCAAACCGAGGATCCATAGAGGTGTCTGAAATAATAAGCGGATCATGTTGCTGGATGGCAAGAGTACAGAAAGAAACATCTCTGGGGGTTTCTTTGACCGTTAAACCTACTGCCGCCATGAACCATTGACGGTGTGAATCTAGAATAGTAACTGTGGAAATAGGAACTTCAAAAATTTTAGACGCAAGATTAACTAAATCATCAAAATCAGATTCTGGAGGAGTATCCAATATTTCTAAACTTTTTACTGCCATTAAGCGCTTATGCTCTTGTAAAGCATCAATCATTAGCTACTCGCTTTCAAGAAATAATTTTTAGAAGTACTTACCAGAGTAATATTCTATATTGTGAATTAGAGATATAATTTCCCAGTGAATTTAATCTAAGCTGCTGAGTTGCTTTAAATTTTCAAAATCCTCTAAAGGAACTGGTTTTCCAAAGAGATAACCTTGACATAACTTACAACCATGTTGCTCGAGGAATTCTCTTTGTGATTCCGTTTCAACTCCTTCAGCAATTACATCTATTCCCAGATTTTTTGCCATACCAATGATGGTTTGTACCATAACCGCATCTTTTTCATTAGTTGAAATATTACGTACAAAAGACTGATCAATTTTAAGTTCATCTAAAGGCAATCTTGTTAAATAAGAAAGTGATGAATAACCAGTACCGAAATCGTCTAAAGAAAAATACATGCCAAATTGTTTAAGTGCATTCATTTTTAAAATTGTGTCATCAATATTAATTAGCACAAGTGTTTCAGTGAGTTCAAGCTTGAGTTTTATAGGGTCTATCTCATTTTCTTTTACCGCATTAATAACTTGATCTACAAAATCAGGTTGGTGAAATTGACGTGCGCTCACATTGATTGAGATTTTCAATTCTCTAGTTAGCGGGTTTTTCTGCCACACCTTAATTTGTTCGCAGGCAGTATTTAGTACCCACAGACCTATTGGAAGTATTAATCCTGTTTCTTCGGCTAAGGGGATAAATTGCATTGGAGGAACCAGGCCTAATTTGGGATGCGGCCACCGAATTAAAACTTCAGCACCAAGAATTTTCTTTGAATGATCTACCTGCATTTGGAAATATAGTTTAAATTGCCCTTCTTTTACAGCAACTCTTAATTCATTTTCCATAACGCTTCGAGCTTCAAGCGTAGCTTGCATTTGTGGGTCATAAAAGCGCAATGTGTTTCGACCTGCATTTTTTGCTTGATACATTGCTGTATCTGCACGTTTAAGCAATTCATTAACACTTATTTCTTGATTACAAAACAAGGTAATGCCGATACTTGCTGATCCAAAATATTCATGACCATTTAAGATATAAGATTCTGAAATAGTACTGAGTATTTTTTTTGCTAAATTCTCGACATAAGCCGCAGCTTTTTCAATATCTGCGTTCAAATCTTGGACTATAACAATAAACTCATCGCCTCCCAATCTTCCAATTGTGTCGGACTTTCTTACACACAAACTCAACCTTTTGGCAATTTCGATTAGCAACATGTCACCAACATTATGACCTTGTACATCATTGAGCTTTTTGAAATTGTCTAGATCGATAAAGAGTACAGAATCGTAATTTGCATGACGAATGCTAGCCGTATGAATGTTATTCAACCGATCAAGTAGAAGTTGTCGGTTTGGTAAATTAGTTAAGGAATCGTAGAAGGCTAGATGTTGAATTCGCTGTTCAATTAACTTACGCTCGGTAACGTCCTGACATGTACCTAAAACCCGTTCTGGATGTTCGTCCTCGTCTATACATATCCGCCAGTGCTCTTCTACATACTTTATTCGGCCATCTGACAAAAGCAGACGATGTTCTAGAGTTTGGTCAAAACTTTGGGATAAAGATGAAATAAAAGCATTATTAACTTCAGCCCGGTCATCCGGGTGAACAATATCCAGAAAAGCCTGGTGTGAAGGGTTAAATTTTAAAGGATCAATTTCAAATATTCTGTAAGTTTCTTCCGACCATTTAACGGACATACTGGGAATTTCAGTTTCCCAGCTACCCATTTTAGCGACTTTTTGTGCTTGTGCTAATCGGAATCTTTCACTCTCAAGTAGCTCATGCGCCTTATTATTTTCACTCACATTAACAATTAAGGCGACATAACCAATTATTACTTCTTTCTTGCGAATTGGAGATACTGAAAGTTTTACTAAAAAAGATTGACCGCTTTTTTGATTAAAATTTAAGTCATACCAAATGTTGTGAGATTTTGCAGTGCCTAAAATATTCAGCAACTTATTCGCGTACTTTTTGGGAAAAATATCAAATAATTTTTTCCCTTTAACTGCGCGTTGGGATGTTTGATCAAACATTTCACACAACGCTGGGTTAGCATATAGAAATTCAGCACTGGTGGATAATACAGCGGCACATTCTGACATAGCATCAAGAATGTTTTTATATGGTAGTTTGGCAGGATTGACTAAAGATATAACCCCACTCTTAGTTTCGTAATTCGACTCTCTCATTTGCACCTTCAGCGAATAGAAACTTAAAACAACAAATTAGCAACTAGTTTTTTAAATATACTAAGTAATATACAGTAATAAACTAATTGATGATTTTCGAATGTGCCATTTTCTAGAGCCTCCCTGCGGCTTAGGTTACTCCCTCGCCGATCCGCAACCAAAATGACTTAAGAATTTAATGAGCGGAATTTTCTTACTAGAAGGGGTTCTTTATTATATTTGCCCATTTGATTAAGATACTCATTTCCTTTATGGGTGAGAATCCATCCCACTTTAAATTCAAACCTAATATAGTCGATAGAAAATAACGTACGGATGCTTGGGATATCAAGCTCAGTCATGCTTCCTTCGGCGATTCCGATAAGGGTATTTTGAAATTCAACGGGAAGGGTTTCCATCAAATGATTCTGATCCTGTGAGAAATACTTATCTGTACGTTAGCGAACACATCGATGAAATATTGAAATTTCAAAGACGAATCAGCAAAGAACCTGTTTTAATTATTGTTTTAATATTAAATTTATCGGAATGTCTGCTTTGGGCCGTGACCAGACATTGTCACACCCCATAACTAACCTATTGATATTATTAGAGATAAATAGGGTTAAAAGTTGTTACAACATATTGTTTTTATTGTATATTTACTCGCCCTGCCTTGCTAAGTTCCGTCAGCACTCGTCAAAAATGTCACGCTGAAGTGTTTTTGGTATTAGACCTTTACTTGCTCTTCTTAGCTGCAATGGTTAAATTTGCTTTAACGACTGGATGCCGAGCAAGTGAGATTACTGGTCTTGAATGGAATCGGGTTGATCTAGAACGTAGAACAGCTTGGCTGGACAAGACTAAAAATGGTTCTCCGCGAGGTGTGCCATTGAATCATGATGCAGTAAAAGTGTTACAAGCTTTAAAGGGAAGTCATCCCCAATATTGTTTTACCTATCAAGGAAAACCGATCAGGCGTGCTATAACAAATCACGCTTGGTATGCAGCCGTTGAACGTGTCGGATTAGGAGACTTTAGATTTCATGATCTTAGGCATACTTGGGCTTCATGGCATAGACAAGCTGGAACGTCATGTGATGAACTTAAGGAGCTAGGCGGCTGGAAGTCTCGATCAATGGTTGATCGTTACGCTAAATTTGCAACTGAACATTTAGCTGTGGCAGCCAACAGGATTGACTCTGGTCAACTTGGTAAAGTCATACCGTTGTCACGTTTTAGTCACGCTAATGAAAAAGCGGCTTAGAGGTGTTTCACTCTAAACCGCTTAAATATTGGTAGGGCGTGCGGGGATCGAACCCACGACAAACGGATTAAAAGTCCGCTGCTCTACCAGCTGAGCTAACGCCCCATTAAGTTAGTTTAGTTAAACTATTTGGGTAAACCTGGTGTTTGACACATTTTCGTAGTCAATATGCATTAGCTACGAAAGGGCGCAATTATGCTAGAAACTGGCTGTTTGGTCAACGACTGTTTCGTGTTTTTAAACTTATTTTCAACTTATAACCCTTAAATCAGCGGCTAACCATTATTACTCAAATTACATACTCAATAACTTGTATAAACATCAATGAATAAAAAACTTTTCGCCCTGCTATAATCACGGCTTCATTTAGGAGCTTTTATGCGCATTATTTTACTGGGTGCACCTGGTGCTGGCAAAGGCACACAAGCCACTTTCATCAAAGAAAAATTCAACATCCCGCAAATCTCAACTGGCGATATGTTACGCGCGGCAGTCAAAGCCGGTACACCACTGGGTTTAGAAGCTAAAGGCTTTATGGATAGCGGTGGCTTGGTGCCAGATGCTGTGATTATTGGTTTGGTGAGTGAGCGTATTAAAGAAGCAGACTGTGCCAATGGCTTTTTATTCGACGGCTTTCCACGCACCATTCCGCAAGCTGAAGCAATGAAAAATGCAGGTGTAGGTATTGACTATGTTGTTGAAATTGATGTGCCTGACGAAGCGATTGTGGAACGCATGAGTGGCCGTCGTAGCCATCCTGCAAGTGGCCGTACTTACCATGTAAAATTCAACCCGCCAAAAGTGGCTGGTAAAGATGATGTCACTGGCGAAGACTTGGTACAGCGTGAAGATGACAAAGAAGAAACTGTCAAAAAACGCTTAGAGGTATATCACAGCCAAACCAAACCACTCGTAAAATATTATGTTGATTGGTCAAAAAGTGGTGCAGCAGGTGCACCTAAACATGTGTTTGTAAAAGGTATCGGCGAGATGGAAACCATTAAGGACAATATTTTTAAGGCACTGGTTTAAAGAGTCGAACTGGTACCAAATTCTGTAGGTCTAGTATTAATGAAGTTTGGCTATAAATATTCAGCCCAATTTAATCAGTACAGAAATACATACAGAGCTTAAGTTAAACAGTGAAAGGAAAACAACATGTCTACTGGCACCGTTAAATTACACAGAGTATTGAGTGCGCCACCAGAAAGGGTGTACCGTGCGTTTCTAGATGCAGACGCCATGGCCAAATGGTTACCGCCACACGGCTTTACCTGTAAAGTGCACCAGCTAGATGCCAAGGTTGGCGGCACTTACAAAATGTCGTTCACTAACTTTTCTACAGGCAGCAGCCACGCTTTTGGCGGTAAATATTTGGAGTTGATTCCAAATACGCTGATTCGCAACACCGATGTTTTTGATGACCCAAACTGGCCTGGCGAAATGATTACCACGGTTTCTCTCAAGCAAGTCTCAGTGGGCACCGAAGTCAATATCACGCAAGAAGGTATTCCTGAAGTGATTCCTGTAGAAGGTTGTTACTTAGGCTGGCAAGAATCGCTGACCTTGCTGGCACAGCTTGTACAGGCTGAGATTCCAGACCAATAACAAACCAATTAACAACTGGGTCACAACTTAGCATTAAGTCTCATTTGTTTTGCCTGGCTAGTTGGCAATCAAGTTGTGGCATTGCGTAACTGATATTCGCTCAAGCTAACCCGCTTACCTGGGGAGAGTGAGAGTTTGCTATCTCGGTTGTAATATCTTAAATCGGGTTAAGCTTAATTCCACGCCATTGTATGGATTTAGGATTAAACTACCAATCAACGTTGGGAGCAATTTACGTAATTTAGGCAACCGAGAGCCAACTTTCCGTGCCAAAATCTATAAAGGATTGATTACATGAAACTTCGCGCACTCGTTTTAATCGGCGTATTAGGCTTATTTTTAATCTTCATCATACTCAATTGGACAACTATCATGGCGCCCACAACGCTTTATTTAGGTGTCGCAAGAGTGAATGCGCCGCTTGGTTTGGTGATGCTGGGTATGATTGCTTTACTAACGGCGCTGTTTCTTGTCTTTGTCGTTTATCTGCAAACATCGGTTTTGTTTGAAGCGCGTCGCCATGCCAAAGAATTACAAACCAACCGAGAATTAGCCGACAAAGCGGAAGCCTCTCGTTTTACTGAATTGCGCCAGTTTATGGAGGCAGAAATACAAAAACAAGCAATTGCTCAAGTTGAAGCCGAATCCACCTTATTGGCAAAATTAGATGCGCTAAATGCAGACATTCATCGTGCAATCGATGTGTCTGGCAATTCGCTCTCTGCTTATATTGGCGAGCTAGAAGACCGCCTTGAAACCAAGTTTTCTGACCAAAAATAATCATCCGCATGACTTAATTGTTTAATTAGCATTAATGGGCCAATATCCTTAAAAAATTTAATCGCTTAATTTGACCACACAAAGTCTTATCAGCATTAATTATTAAGTCTTGTACTCATCCCCCGCCTCAACCGCATGACAAGCAATGCGAAAGGCCATGCCTTCAAGTATAATTTCGGAATTCATATTCAAGACCAATAAGCCATGCAACAGCAGTACCCTTTCAAAGAAATCGAATCACAAGCCCAAGCATACTGGGAGACCAATCAAACATTTGCCGCCTCTGAAAAGTCAGACAAGCCAAAATATTATTGCTTATCGATGTTTCCATACCCGTCTGGCCGTTTGCATATGGGCCATGTGCGTAACTATACGATTGGTGACGTGCTGAGCCGCTTCCATAAAATGAAGGGCTTCAATGTCATGCAACCAATGGGCTGGGATGCGTTTGGTTTGCCTGCGGAAAATGCTGCGATTAAAAACAACACCGCACCGGCCAAATGGACCTACGAAAATATTGAGCACATGAAAACCCAGTTGAAGCAATTGGGTTTAGGTGTGGATTGGAACCGCGAGATTGCCACTTGCAAACCTGAATACTACAAATGGGAACAATGGCTATTTACTGAGTTATTCAAAAAAGGCTTGATCTACAAAAAGACCTCAACCGTGAACTGGGATCCGGTTGACGGTACTGTACTTGCCAATGAGCAAGTGATTGACGGCCGCGGTTGGCGCAGTGGCGCGTTGGTGGAAAAACGTGATATTCCGCAGTATTTTATGAAAATCACTGCCTATGCTGAAGAGCTGCTAAACGATTTAGATAAACTTGACGGCTGGCCAGAGCAAGTTAAAACCATGCAGCGCAACTGGATAGGCAAAAGCTACGGCTGCGAAGTGGAGTTTCCGATTATTGGTCAAAACGCCAACTTGAAAGTTTACACCACCCGCCCAGATACCTTGATGGGCGCGACTTATGTGGCTGTTGCTGCTGAGCATGCATTGGCAACTTTAGCCGCACAAACTAATCCTGCATTGGCCGATTTTATTGCCGAATGCAAACGTGGTAGCGTGGCCGAAGCCGATGTAGCCACTGCTGAGAAAAAAGGCATGGATACAGGTTTGTTTGTGACGCATCCGTTAAACGGCGAACAGTTACCAGTTTGGGTTGCAAACTATGTATTGGCAAGCTATGGTGAAGGTGCAGTAATGGCCGTACCAGCCCATGATGAGCGCGATTTTGAGTTTGCCAATAAATATAGCTTGCCGATTAAAGCCGTGATCAAACTTACTGACAATGACGTTTTACCCATGACGGAACACGGTTTGTTGTTTAACTCAGCTGAATTCAATGGTTTGAATTTTGAACAGTCTTCTGATGCTATTTCATCTGCATTAAGTGCTAAAAACCTAGGCAAAAAACGTACGCAATACCGCTTACGCGATTGGGGTGTCTCCCGCCAACGCTATTGGGGCTGCCCAATTCCTATC
>JAKFEP010000184.1:0-57215 GCA_036675645.1 Methylotenera sp.
CGCATGCGCCCGTAGCTCAGCTGGATAGAGTACTTGGCTACGAACCAAGGGGTCAGGAGTTCGAATCTCTTCGGGCGCACCATATAAAACAAGGGGTTAGCTTAGGCTAGCCCTTTGTCATTTTAAGGAACTTAGCCAGAATTTAGCTCTACTTCCTTCATCTGCTTGTATCGTAGAAAAACGGTCCACATACAGCGTTAAGTGTTCGCTCGAAAGATGGGCATATTTCCGCACCATCTCCAAACTCTCCCAAGCACCTAACTTTTATAACACATGCAACGGCGTCCCTGACTGTACATGCCAACCTGCCCATGTGTGTCGTAAGTCATGCCATCGAATTTCTAAAACTCAAATAACAGCATGATGAAAACAGACTGGTATAAATACCATTTGCGTCTGTACATGTTATTAATTAGTATTTGGTTGCAGAATCATCTAACTTCACTTTTAAAAAAAGAAAAATAATATGTATAAAATAATAGGGTTTTGTTTGTTAATGGGTGGGCTTGTTTTTGGTTGGACGGTTGAGGCTCACTTATCAGCCACTGAAAAAATAAATAAAGCTTTTCCGCCTAGCACTGAAATTAGGATATCACTTGAGAATCTTGAGTCATTAATACCCGCAGATGATGAGGGTCTTAAGTTATTTAAAAGCAACTACGAGTCCAAACTAACCTTAAAGGCATTAACGTGCTCACAAGGCCATTCTGTAAGCCGTTTTGATTCAATTGAAAAGATTAAAAAACTGACAATAGATCGTGATTGCTTAAAGGAGCAGGACGAGCAATTGCAGAAACTGATTGGAATTAAGTTTGTAGGCTTCCGCCTTACTCAACCACCTTTAAAGCCTATTGTTAAGCTTGGTCTACCGAAATTGCTGCCAATTCAAGATGGAGTGGTGCCGGTTATGGGGAAATCAGCGTCAAAAGCAGGTGTCGCTGTTTTTAGTGGTCAGCGCAATGATTTTGTTTCCGTAGAGATACCTAGTGGCAATAGAATAAGCAGCTTACCAACGATACCTGAAGCTTCACGGAGTCACTTTTCTCTCTCGCCTAATGGCAGGATATTAGCTATCCCAGTGAACAACTCCGGACTTCGATTTATTGATAACGAAACTGGTCAAGATCTATGGCAGACAAAAGATTTTACCAATTTGGAAGCTTGGCTTCCAGAGGTGCAAGCCGCTTTAGTCAGAAGCAGTAAAGATGGGAAAAATGAAATATTGTTGGTAGATTTTAAAGAAGCGAAAATTAAAACGTATTCAGCGTCGAACCAAAACCCATTACCTTGGGCGCTGCAGGTGAATGAATTACCATCGCGCGTTCTGGTTGGTGTTCATACGGATTTTACATTGATTGAGAATGTACGTTCTATAAATGGAGTTGAGGGTAAAAACATTAAAACGTTTACCCTGAATTCACGAAAAGGAATTAATCAGCCAACCCCAATCTTGATGCTCAATGGTAAAGCGATTTTCTTCGCAACCACCGACCGAAATCATATGTTTATTAACCTTGAGACCGGTGAGGAAAAGGTGTTTGAAACAAGGGAGTTTCTTGTAGGTAACACTTTTGCAAAGCTAAATGAAGAAGAGGTTTTAGCTGTTTCCTACAATCACACCGGACAAAAACAACCTAGGTTATGGGCTTTGAACATCACAAATTCAACACTATCGCCAGTTGAGGAGTCGGAAGCGATTAATGGTGAAGTGTATGCGATGGATGGGCGCGCAGGCTTTATGCGCAAAGATTACCAAAAAATGTGGATTGGTGATGAAGTTAAATTAGGCAGGTCAGAATTGTTAACAACAATCATTGCTGGTCGTAAGCTCGAAATGCAGTTAGCAGCATTAGAAAATGAAGAAAGAATGGTTAGAGCTAGACAAGAATCCCTAAGGGCTGCTGAAGAAATTAGCAGGATTCAACAGCGAGCAGGAGTGAGGGGTGCATCAACGGGTGCTAATCATATCTCGGATCGAGCACTTATGGAGCAGATTAGGCAATTAGAGCGTCTCCGTTACGGATCAGCTTCGGCCCCCGTAATTTCAACTATGGACGCCATTTCCCCGGCGCCGTCAGCGCCACAGCGCTACAATTACGGTGCGCAAGCAAACGAAGCAAGAAAACTGGCGATATTAAACACTACTAGCCGGATGTTAGGCGATGTGCCAAGTAACGCAAAGGTTGAGGCAATTGGTGTATATGAAACCAAAGACCGCGCAACGTCTGGGATTAGTGTCGTTGTAAAAAAATCAGATAGGCCGATCGTATTGATGTTGAGCGCATATGAGCCGGTTCGCTGGAATTTGATTAAAGAGTCTGGTGCAAATTTGGTAGCAATCATCGCCACCGGAAACAGCTTGCCTGAAGTTAAAGGTGCTGGCGCAACAAAGACGGTCATTAAACGAGGTAATTACGCTTATCAACCAAGCGGATCGCAATATGAAGCTTTAAATAACGACGCGATCATGTGGACTGGTAAACCGATCAGTAAATTCCAAGGAACATACGGCGGCTCGGTTTTTGTTGTGGGAAATTAACTCTAGCAACTTTGTGGCCTCGAATTAATCAATATTGAAAATAAGATAGATCCATCAGAAGCCGTAGCCGAATTTCGGCGACATTTCGATCAATACTACTTGGGAGTGATGCCTCGATTATTGAACGAGGAAGGGATGTTTCTCGCTTTCATTTGATCGAATCTCTTCGGCCGCACCATATAAAACAAAGGGTTAGATTATCCTAGCCCTTTGTCATTATTAGATCCACCTTCTAATTCATCTGCTGGTTTTGCGTCTCCACTTCTTATTGTTTAATATACGCAAGCATACTTCCACCTCATTGTTAACCCTGAAGGAAAAGTTAAGGATGAAACCTAGAATCACGGTAATCACTATTGGTGTGAACGATCTCGAAAAATCTCTGCATTTTTATCGAGAAGGGCTTGGATTTCCTAGTGAAGGCATCATCGGTAAACAGTTTGAGTATGGTGCAGTTGCTTTTATTCAACTTCAGGAAGGATTGCGTCTAGCACTTTGGCCCAGAAAAAGTATTGCACATGACTCAGGTGTTTCAATTGCGCCTGCCAGTTCAACCGAAATGACACTAGGTCACAATGTCTCTTCAAAGTCAGAGGTTGATGAAGTGATGGGACTAGCGAAATCAGCTGGTGCTATTATTGTTAAACCCGCACATGATACATTTTGGGGCGGCTATTCAGGCTATTTTCAAGATCCAGATGGTCATCTTTGGGAGGTTGTTTGGAATCCGGAATGGGAAGAGTAATGCCACTATTCTTTTGTGGTACTTGCATCCGCTGCGATTAGCCCAACACCCAAACCACCAGCCCCTGCTGCTGCACCGCCTCCACCTCTAGCTTCTCCCCGGCCACCGCCCTCGTCTTCGCCATGCGTTGAGTGCGATAATCGTGCTGGACCTGATGCTGGCATCACCAAACTACTTGGAATTTGCTCTAAACCCAATTGAGTACGCAAATCTGAGCGTAAAGACTTAATTAGCGGCTGAAAATCCACATACTCATCATTTTTTAAACTATTGGCACATGCAACTGCTAACTCAACTTGAGCAATGGAGCCAAATAAGATGAGATCCGCAAGGGTTTCCTCTAACTGAGGCGTATGATCTTGTCTCGCCGGCGTAAACGAACCTGCAAGAGAACGATATGCCGCCACCAGCGATTTAAGTCGCTCAGTCTCTTGTCTATTCTCGCGCTGACGTTTTTGTTGCACACGCTGCATAACAAACACGCGTATTGCCAACAGAATTACTGCAATCACTAATGATGCAATAAGTGTTAATGGAAGTGGCCCAATATCAGCAATTTGCATGGTTTGCTTTCTTAAATCTTACTTATCATTCAGTTGCATCAGAAATTTGCTCTGCCAACAGTCTGGTACGTACAAAATTAATATGCCCACGTAACCCATAAAACATATCGGCAAATGCAGCAGGTATTTTTATTTTACTTAATCTTACTTCTAACTGGTCAAGATTATCCATGATTTCTTGTCGCTTATCAGCATCTATAGCCAACCCAAAAGCATCCCGTTCCAGCTCAAGCAATGCTTTATAAAAAGGATAAATGGCTAGTTGTATTTTCCAGCGATAGACACTGGGTGCTAATTTTATTGCAGGGATTAATATCAATAGTAACGGCACCAAAACGACCAGCATCCTATTAATAAAACTAGCCATCCAAAATGGAAAATCACGATATAGAAAGCTTTTACCTGACTTGTAATAGCGCGTCGCATCTGGGCTGATTCGATATTCCTGAGTGTTGAGATTAGGGAATTCTCCACGTTTCACAAACATGCTAGCAGAGCCATGAACCTGATTTGCAACATCTAATAACAAATCAGATAAAGCTGGATGCAAGGTATCGCGCGCGATTAACTCAACACTGGGTGCAATTAAATTTAAATTATTTACGGGTATATTTTTACCTAAATCAATTGCCCCTTCTGGCAAAACTAATTTATGTAAATATTTAATGCGTCTTGTATAACCATCTGCCTGATTAAAATTAAAGATGTTGATGCCCGGCGTTTTAACTAAGTCCTTGATTAATTGCAATGATATAGAATCCCCCATCACAAAAATTGCGTCTATCTTATCCTGCAATAAATCTTCAACAGGATTGAGACTTGGCTTCTCAATGAGTTGCGTATCACCGCCCGGTAAAATTCCGTTTTCCTTCAGGATATTCAACGCTAATGCGCGCGTACCACTTCCAGGCTCGCCAATATTGAGTCGCTGACCTGCAAAATCTGAGATAAAACTTTTACTTTCGCCGCGATAAAAAATAATCATTGGCTGATAAGCCACACTGCCAAGTGACATCAGTTTATCAACCTTAATATTTTCAGCGACACCACTCTGCACAAAACCAATATCCACATTGACGCGCTTGTCAGCTAACTTGTTAAGATTATCAATGGATCCATTTGAGGGGAGTATGGTAAGTGTCACGCCTTCTCTTGCCAAAGCTTTTTTATATTTGAGTGCGTTCTTTTGAAAAATACTGCCCTCTTCACCGCCAGCAATTGTTAAGGTGGTTGGTGCTGCCGAATTAAAAAATAAAAAAACGGCTAAACAAACAACGGCGACAAGTCCAACCGTCCAAAACATAAATACGACAATGCTGCTGCCATATATTTCTGCTAATTTTGCCCATATTTTTTTGAAGTGCGCTTTTAATTCAATCATGTCATTTAAACTTCCTTGTCTGTGAATCAACTACTGTTACCAACCAAATATCAAACTTACTGGATATCATCTTAGAGCTTCGATAAATCAGAGAATAAAACACAAAATTATTCTGGGTATCTATTTATTCTGGGTATCTATAGAGGTGCAAATGCAGGGTTCAGGAATTCAAATCTTTGGGTCACCATAATAAAACAAGGGTGCATAGGCTAGTCCTTGTCATTATAGGGCACGTAGGGAAATCATGATAATGGACATCCATTATAGCTGTCCGGTCAGAAAACTAGTCAGCAGTGGCGGGTAGTTTCGCTAGAACATTGACTGTTTTTCTCACACCATTCCTAACTGCAGTCATCTCGGCTAGTACAGAGATGGCAATTTCGGGCGGAGTACGGCTGCCTATAGGCAGTCCAACCGGTCCATGAAGCTGGTCGATCTCATCCTTTGTCAAGTCGAAATATTGCAGCAAGCGTTCGCGTCGTTTCTGGTTGTTAGTTGTCGACCCTAATGCGCCAACATAAAAAGCCGGCGATTTCAGCGCTTCAAGTAATGCCATGTCATCTAGCTTCGGGTCATGAGTAAGCGCGACCACAGCGCTATGCGGATTGAGGTTCAACTCAATGACCGCATCGTCCGGCATAGATGAAAGCAGCGTTGTATCCGGTACATTCCATGCTGAAGCATATTCGCTACGTGGATCGCAGATAAAGACCTGATAATCCAGTGCTTGTGCCATTTGTGCCAGATAGGTGGAAATTTGCCCAGCGCCAATAATCAATAGGCGCCAAGCTGGGCCATGCAGGGTAGTCAGTGTATGACCATCCCAGCTGAGGCAATCCATTGACGAACCAGTATCGACAGTAGAACATGGTTTACCAGCGCTGACCGTACGACGCACCAACTGGCCATCGGTAATGCGCCTGAGGATTTCTTGCAGCAAGATTGGATCCGGATAAGGCTCAATCATGATCTCCATAGTGCCGCCGCATGGTAGGCCGAAGCGTTGCGCCTCTTCTTTTGTCACGCCGTATTTGACTAGAAAAGGCATAGTAGAATCAAAGCCGCCATTTAAAATGCGTTCGATCAAATCTTGCTCAATGCAACCACCCGAAACAGAGCCCGTTACTTGCCCATCAGCACGTAGCGCCATCATTGACCCCGCTGGTCGCGGTGCCGAGCCCCAGGTGCGCGCCACGGTGACCAATGTGAAATGCAGCCCATCATTTGCCCAGCGGCATACGCTATCAAGCACCTGTCTGTCTGCGCTATACATGGTTGCTCCTTAAACCTGTTTATATTTCTATCTCATTAAACCATCGTCGGCATTTTTGCGATTAACTTGTCGAGCGTGACCGGATAATCGCGTACCCGAACTCCGGTAGCGTTGTAAATCGCATTTGAAATCGCAGCTGCTACACCGCAGATGCCAAGCTCTCCCACGCCTTTTGCTTTCATGGGTGACGAGATGGGGTCGGTTTCATCTAGGAAAATCACCTCTTGGTGTGGTATATCCGCATGTACCGGCACTTCATAGCCAGCAAGATCATGGTTGACGAAAAAGCCATAGCGCTTGTCTACCTCGAGGGATTCCATCAAAGCAGCACCAACACCCATGGTCATCGCACCGATCACTTGGCTGCGTGCAGTCTTGGGGTTAAGTATGCGCCCGGCGGCACAGACGGCAAGCATGCGGCGCACGCGGGTCTCGCCCGTGGCAGCATCTACGCCCACTTCCACGAAATGCGCACCAAAAGTCGACTGATGGTAGCGTTTGTCGAGGTCACCAAATTCAATGGCGTCCTCTGCTACCAATCCCCCACTGCCTGCTAGTTCAGCCAGCGGGATGCTGCGTGATCCACTGCGGATTCGACCGTCAGCGAAAACTGCATCATTGATGTTGAACTCTGCTTTGTGAGCGACGGCTTCGCGTAGCTTGACGCAAGCAGCATAGACGCCGGATGTCGAACTGTTGCCTCCCCATTGTCCACCCGAGCCGGCAGATACAGGAAAGCTGGAATCCCCAAGCCGTACCGTAACCTTCTCTAACGGCAAGCCCATCATCTCGGCAGCAGTCTGGGCAATGATGGTATAACTGCCAGTGCCAATGTCCGTCATATCAGTTTCCACCGTCAGGTGGCCACGCCTGTCCAGTTTTACTCTTGCTGCTGACTTGGTGACAATATTGTCGCGGAATGCAGATGCCACGCCCATGCCCACCAGCCAGCGCCCGTCGCGCAACTGCCCGGGCTTGGGGCTACGCTTGGCCCATTTAAAGCGTTTAGCACCCACTTGAAAGCACTTAATCAGCTGGCGTTTGGAGAAAGGGGGATTTGGGTTGGGCTTCTCATTTTCCTCCGGCTTTTTAGACTGTGGGTCTGTTGAGGCAGGTTCTGGCGGAGAATCGGGGACTACCTGGGTGTCGTTCTTGATGCGGAATTCGATCGGATCCATACTCAGCTTTTCCGCCATTTCATCAATAGCTATCTCCAGTGCCGCAAGACCCGGCGCTTCGTTTGGGGCTCGCATCGCATTCGCTTCGGGCAGATCCAGAACGGTCACACGGTTCGATGTCATGCGGTCGGCCCCAGCGTAAAGTGCCCGCGTCTGGACTGCCCCAGCTTCGACATTGCCATCCGGCAGGTTGCCAGACCAGCTTTCATGCCCGATAGCAGTAATCTGTCCATCTGTCGTAGCGCCTATACGCACACGCTGGATAGTCGCCGATCGATGGACTGTATTGTTGGGAACCAAGGCGCGCTGTAAGGCTACTTTGACAGGTCGTCGCGCTGCTCTTGCGGCAAGGGCAGCCATCAAGACGTCAGAACGCAAGAAGAGTTTTGCGCCGAAGCCACCGCCGATATAAGGTGACATGATGTGGACCTTTTCCTTGGGGATACCCAGCGTCTTCGCCATATCGCCCACGGAGCAGGCGATCATTTGATTGGAAGTCCAGAGCGTAAGTTGGTCGCCATCCCAGGCAGCAATCGATGCATGGGGCTCAAGCATCGAGTGAGATTCGTGTGCCGTCGAATATGTTGCATCCAACTGCACAGGCGCCGATGAAAACGCACCAGCGAAATTACCAACCGCGCTTTCTCCAGCTGATCCAAAAACGTCCTTTGGAGTGGCTTTGTGTTTTTCTGCAGCCAAATCGAAGAATCCTTTAGTACGGGCATAGTCGACGCGAATGAGGTGGGCTGCTGCACGCGCCTGTTCAAACGTCTCCGCAACAACAACAGCAATGGCTTGATGGTAGTGCTGAATTTCAGGTCCGCCTAATAACCATGCCGTATTGAAATCGCCTTTACCAAGCTTTCCGGCATTCTGCGCGGTCACGATAGTGATCACGCCCGGATATGCTTTGGCTGCGGTTAGGTTCATTGAAACGATACGTCCCTTTGCGATTGCCGATCCAAGCACGTATCCATAGGCTTGGTTAGGAACAACGTCGTGGCGGTCATAGGCATAGGCAGCGGTCCCGGTTGTTTTAAGTGGCCCGTCAATGCGAGAAACAGGCTGGCCGACAATCTTAAGTTGGTCAATAGGATTGCTAGTAGCTGGGGTATCGAATTTCATGGCTTAAACTTTCGCGTCGTTAAGAACGGAGGCAAGCGTACGCTCCACTAGCTGAATCTTAAATGCGTTGTCATGTGTCGTACGCGCATTGGAAAGCAATCCTGCCGTCACTGCCTTCGCCCCACGCGGCATATCACGCTCGGCAGACTCGACCCGCCAAGGTTTATGCGCAACACCACCCAGTGCTACTCTACCAGTGCCGTTGCGTTGAACGATGGCAGCGACAGACACGAGTGCAAATGCATAAGAAGCGCGATCCCGCACTTTGCGATAAATGTGTGTGCCGCCGACTGGTTTTGGTAAAGTGACAGCAGTAATTAATTCGCCAGCTTCTAGTGTATGTTCTATGTGCGGGGTATTGCCCGGCAAGCGGTGTAATTCAACGATTGGGATGGTACGGGTCATACCATTCGGGCGAACGGTTTCAACCGTTGCATCAAGGACCCGCATCGCAACGGCCATATCGCTCGGGTGAGTAGCAATGCAGGCATCGCTTGTTCCAACAATGGCATGATGTCGGCTATACCCTCCCATCGCGCCGCAGCCACTGCCAGGCTCTCTTTTATTACATGGCTGATTGGTGTCGTAAAAATAAGGACAGCGAGTGCGTTGTAGCAGATTGCCGGCTGTGGTTGCTTGGTTGCGTAATTGGCCAGATGCTCCAGCCAGCAAGGCTCGTGATAGCACGGCGTAGTCGCGCCTTACGCGTTCATGGCTGGCAAGATCCGTATTACGCACCAATGCGCCAATTCGCAATCCTCCATCCACCGTCGGCTCGACTTTGTCTAAACCGAGGTCATTAACGTCGATTAGGTGAGTTGGCGTTTCAATCTGCAGCTTCATTAAATCGAGTAGATTGGTGCCCCCCGCAATGAACCGTGAGCCCTTGATTTTAGATGCTGCCGCAGCGGCTTCAGCGGCTGAAGTGGCTCTTTCATAAGTGAATTCTTTCATGCTTTCACTCCCGCAACCTCGGCGATTGCTTCCTGGATATTTGAATAGGCACCGCAACGACAGAGATTACCGCTCATGCGTTCACGAAACTCGATGGTGGTCATTTTAGGAGAACGGGTTAAATTGGGTGTGACATGGCTGGGTATTCCTGCCTTGACCTCATCCAGCATGGCAACGGCTGAGCAGATTTGGCCAGGCGTACAGAAGCCGCATTGGTAGCCGTCGTGCTTAATGAAAGCCGCCTGCATTGGGTGAAGATTCGTCGGTGTTCCCAAACCTTCAATGGTGGTGATGTCGTGTCCTTCTTGCATCACTGCCAGGGTGAGGCAAGAGGTGATTCGTCGTCCATCGACAATAACGGTGCAAGCGCCGCACTGGCCTTGATCGCACCCTTTTTTGCTGCCTGTAAGATGCAACCGTTCGCGCAGTGCATCCAGCAGCGTGGTACGCGGATCTATCATTAACGGGTGTTCTCTGCCGTTTACCCGCAACAGAACGTTAACGTTCGCAGGTTCGGTTGTTACCTGCGACGGCTGCAGAACAGATTTAGCATCGACATCATCGGCAAAACGCGCGACAATGACTGCACCGCTGGTAACTGCTGTGGTTTGGATGAACTTTCGCCGTGACGGATTAAATTCTGCCATGGGTTTGCATAATAAATCTCCTCTTTGGAAAATTTATTCAAAAACGAATCAATTTAATCGTAACAATAGCCATTGTGTAGATTCGACTCTGTGCGTTAGCGCACCCAATTCTCATGAATATAGATGGATAATCTACCTATACCTACACGCTTATACCTACAAGCCGTTAGCTGGATTACTAAAATGAAAACAAAAGCAAATAAAGTTATCGGAATTTTTGGTGAAGTATTAGCCGATATTTTTCCTGATAAAACCGTATTAGGTGGAGCACCCTTTAACGTGGCGCGCCATTTACAGGCATTTGGTTTGCGGTCAGTGTTGATTACCAGAATCGGCCAGGATGCCTTAAGCAGTGAACTTTTGCAGGAAATGCATAGGCTTAACATGGATGTTTCTGGCGTGCAAATTGATGCCGTTTATCCCACAGGTCAAGTAAAAGTGCATTTAGCCGAGGACGGCGGACATCAGTTCGAAATTTTACAAGACCAAGCCTACGACAATATTCAGGCAAATACCGTACGTGTGGTCACGATGTCATTGAAACCAGACTTGGTATATTTTGGCACATTAGCGCAGCGCAGCATGACATCTAGATTAGCTTTGGATGAGTTCTTAGCCGATGTGAAATGCCCACGCTTCTTGGACGTTAACTTACGTGCACCTTTTTACAACGAACAGACTATTCACCGCTCACTTATGCGAAGTGATATTGTGAAACTAAATGAAGAAGAATTACTGATCGTTGCCCAATATTTCAAGATTGATGCGCCATCCGCACATGAAAAAGCCCGCCAATTGCTCGCCGAGTTTAATATCCAGCAAATGATAGTAACCGCTGGTGCAAAAGGTGCATGGATGGTGAGCGCAAATGAAATCATAAAATCTGATGTCGTAACAACTGCTAAACCCTTGCTTGTTGATACCGTTGGCGCAGGTGATGCATTTTCAGCTGTGTGTATTTTAGGACACGGCTTAAATTGGGATCATGTCACCACACTCAATCGCGCCAATCAATTTGCGACTGCGATTTGCAGCATCCGTGGCAGTGCACCTGCAGACATTCGTTTTTATACGCCATTTATTCTTGAATGGGATTTATGATCGATCAAACAAAAAAAACAGAAAATCCAATATATGTGCTGATGATTAGCATGCACGGACTGATACGGGCGAACGATTTGGAATTGGGTATTGATGCAGATACTGGCGGACAAACAACTTACGTGGTTGAACTTGCACGTGCGCTGGCAAGTCATGCAGGTGTAGATAAAGTGGATTTGCTAACCAGATTAATCGAAGATGATAGCTTGGCGGTTGATTATGCAAAACCTGAAGAACCAATCGGTGAAGGTGCACGTATTATTCGTTTATCGTGTGGACCAAAACGCTATTTAAGAAAAGAGCTGTTATGGCCACATTTAGATCAAGTGGTGGATAAAGCCTTGCATTTTTTAAGGCAGCAAGGGCGTATCCCTGATTTGATTCATAGCCACTATGCAGATGCCGGCTATGTCGGGCAGCAATTATCGCTATTGCTTGGGATTCCACAAGTGCATACCGGGCACTCACTCGGGCGCCCCAAACTCGATCGTTTAATAGCGAGTGGCAGGAAAGCGTCAGCGATTGAAAAACAGTTTAATTTTGAACGCCGTATTGCGGTTGAAGAAGATATTATTCAACACGCCTCATTGATTGTAACCAGTACCAAGCAAGAGATTGAGCAACAATATGGTATGTATAACAACTTTAACCAATCCCGCTTCAGGGTGCTTCCACCTGGAACCGATACCTCGCGATTTTTGCCGCCTAGCCGCGTAAAACAAAAAACATCCATTCAGCAAAAAATTGACAGTTATTTAGCCGATCCAGAAAAGCCGCTGATTTTTTCAATGAGCCGACCCGATCTGAGAAAAAACATTCATGGTCTGATTGAAGCTTATGGCAACAGCCCTGCATTGCAAGACGCAGCAAACTTACTGATTGTGGCAGGTACGCGCGAAGATATTCGTGATTTAGAAGAGTCCGAGAAAAAAGTCATGAGTCAATTGCTATTTGATTTAGACCGTTACGATTTATGGGGTAAAGTCGCGATTCCGAAATTTGTTTCCCAGGATGATGTGCCAGAGCTGTATCGATTAGCCGCAAGGCGTCGTGGCGTATTTGTTAACCCTGCCTTTACCGAGCCATTTGGCTTAACGTTGATTGAGGCTGCAGCGAGCGGGTTGCCTATTGTGGCACCTGACGATGGTGGTCCGCACGATATATTGAGTAACTGTAAGAATGGACTCATTGTAAACACGCTTGATAGCGCAGCGATTGCGGATGGATTATTGTTCGTTCTTCAGGATAGAAAACGCTGGCGCAAATGGGCCAGCAGCGGGCTGGTCGGTGTGTGGCGTCATTACAGCTGGGCCGCGCATGTAGAAAAATACATGAAGGAAGTGCGCCGATTATTGCGCCGCGACCAAAAACGCTTGCGTCGTCAACACGCGCTGATTTTAAACGCAGAAAAATCACGCATCCCATTTGCCAGTATGGCGCTAATCAGCGATATTGATAACACGCTATTGGGTAACAAAAAATCACTCAAAGACTTAACTGGCTGGACAGAAGCAAATAGAGGGCATTGCATGTTTGGTGTAGCGACAGGCCGCTCTCTCGAAAGTGCGCTTGAGATACTCAAAAAAAATCAGCTGAACGTGCCGGATGTGCTGGTTACCTCGGTTGGCTCTGAAATCTATTACAGCAAAAAATTGGTACCAGATACGGGCTGGGCCAAGCATATTAATTACCTGTGGCGAAGGGATGCACTTGAAAAAGCGTTAAGTCACTTTGCCGGCTTGAGCTTGCAAGCAGCCGAAACTCAACGCCAGTTCAAGTTAAGTTATATTGCCGACCCTGCAGTAATGCCGCCATTATCGGAGATTCAAAATCATCTGCGCCAATGTAATTTGTATGCGCAACTTATCTACTCGCATGAGGAATTTTTAGATGTGCTACCAGTACGCGCCTCAAAAGGTCATGCCATACGCTATTTAGCTTACAAATGGGGTTTGCCGCTGGAAAACTTCGTGGTAGCGGGTGATTCAGGCAACGATATTGAAATGTTGGTTGGGGACACGCGCGCAATCGTGGTTGGTAATTACAGCCAAGAGATAGAAAAATTGCGGCATCACGAGCATATTTATTTTGCTGACCAACACTACGCTGCGGGCATTCTTGAGGGGCTGGCGCATTATGGGTTAAATGCTGCACCCACCAATACTGAACATTTGAATTGAGGTTGCCTATCTATGTATGAACAAGTATCACATTCCTTATTGAATGATATTTTGACTGAAGTCGGCGTCGAAATTAAAGATAAGAACATGCAGTACTTTTATACGCGGTTAGGCGCAAATTTTTACGCCATTCACTCCCTGTTTCACCAGCTATATGGGCATCGCCCAGACTTTAAATCGCAGATGAATCAATTAGTGAAAGTGCTCACCCGTACCTATATCGCGCGCCCACAAAAGCTGCGGAAAATTGATCTGGCACGCGAGAAAAATCATAACTGGTTTTTAAGTCAGCGCTGGGTGGGTTACGCACTCTATTGCAAGGAGTTCTGCGGAGACTTAAAAGGATTGAAAAAAAGGCTCAGCTATCTACAAGATCTTGGCATCAATATATTGCACATTATGCCGATATTAGATTGCCCAAAAGGCAAAAGCGATGGTGGTTATGCCGTACGAGACTTTAGAAAGATTAATGAGAGTATTGGCAACATTAAAGATTTGGATGAATTAGTGTTCAATCTTAAAAAGCGCGATACGCTGCTAGTGCTGGATGTAGTAGTGAATCACACTTCCGATGAACATGCCTGGGCAGTTAAAGCGCGCGAAGGCGATAAAAAATATCAGGATTATTATTACATGTTTGATGACCGTAGCATGCCTGATTTGTACGAAGAAAGCATGCCAGAAATATTCCCAGAGAACGCGCCAGGCAACTTTACCTGGAACGCCGAAACGGGCAAATGGGTGATGACGGTATTTAATGATTATCAATGGGATCTGAATTACCAGAATCCAGCTGTGTTCATAGAAATGGTTGATATTATTTTATTCTGGGCGAATCATGGCGCAGATATTATTCGACTGGATGCTGTGGCATTTTTATGGAAAAAAATCGGCAGTACTTGCCAAAATGAGCGGGAAGCACACTTAATTCTGCAATTGATGAAAGATTGCTGCCAAGTGACCGCCCCTGGGGTTTTATTTATCGCTGAGGCCATTGTGGCGCCGATTGAAGTGATTAAATACTTTGGCGAAGACGCCATTAACGCCAAAGAGTGCGAAATTGCCTATAACGCGACTTTAATGGCTTTGCTATGGGAAGCACTTGCCACCAAAAAAAGTACCCTTTTGAATCACGCGATTAAGTCAATTCCAGACAAACTTGAGCGCGCAACTTGGTTAAATTATGTGCGTTGCCACGATGATATCGGACTTGGGTTTGACGACAAAGATATTCGCCTTGCCGGCTACGATCCAGCATTGCATCGACAGTTTTTGCTTAACTATTACACTGGAAAATTTGCGGACTCTAACGCCAAAGGCATTGCTTTTGGCACCAATAAGAAAAATGGCGATGCTCGCATTGCAGGATCGCTAGCATCTCTAGCCGGCTTAGAGGCGGCGATTGAGCAAGCCGATGAAGCCGCGATAGCGCTTAGTATCGACAGCATCTTGCTGCTACATGGCTTTATTATGGCGTTTGGCGGTATTCCGCTGATTTATTATGGCGATGCAATTGGCACAATCAATGATCAGACCTATCTGGAGAATGAAGATAAAAAAAACGATAACCGCTGGATTCATCGCCCCGCCATGAACTGGCAACAAAGTGAATTGAGAAAAGAAAAAGGCACAATCGAACAGCGTATTTTTTCTGGCTTGAAGAGAATGATCGCAACCAGAAAAGAAATTACGGCGTTTGCCGATCACAATAATCGTACTTTAATCGAGTTAGACAATCCCCATCTGTTTAGCTTTATGCGTTTTGATGGTAGCGGCAATCATCCACGAGTGCTGGTGATTTGTAATTTTGATCACTCAATACAAGATCTGAATGTCGAAGGTTTACGCAAGCTTGGTTTGCTGCTGCATAGCACCGTTAAAGATCTATTTACAGATCAAACGCTCGACTTAAGCAGCACCAACATCAGCATACCGCCTCTGGGCATGTTTTGGCTTGAAACTTAATCACTATTTAAATGAAACTTTTGTTTTATTAAGTTTATATTAAGCCCTATCCCTAATTTCTGTATGCCCGGCTTTTCCTGTGCAAATCAATGAGTATTGCAACTCTGCAAAATTAAATTTTGAGGGTTTTTAAATTTAGTAGTAGAGGTTTTAAACTTGTAATTCGCCCCATCCAAATACCCCGTTAATTTAATAGATTCATTTTTTGCAAATAAAGTTGGATTTTTGGGGGCTGGATCTAATAACACGTTCAGGCGTTTATTGCCAAAATCGAAATCGCTTTGACCGTTAATCGTAGTTTGAGAGGTATCAATAAATAATGACCTTGAGTTCGCAAAACCATTTTTGATGTTAAAACTTAGTTTGCCGCAATTTAAAGTTATATTTTTGTCTTCTCGAAATGACAGCCAGAAAACTTTGCCAAAGTCTAAACCCAACTTGGCGTCAAGTTTATTTGAAATCATACCTTTTCCGAGCGTTATATCCGCGTTACCGGATGCGTTAGAAATGAACTCTTGAAATGAACTGCCTAAGGCGTCCCCCTGTATTTTTATATCTACAGGGGCTGATACTTTATCGTCTAGTTCAGAGTCGTTTAATAGGCTTGCAAGTTTCAGCTTCTTGACAACAATGTCCATGCGAACTGCTGACAAATCTTGAGCAGGTTTATTAGCAGGCTTAATAGTGACATTCGCTGAAAGCTTGCCACGATTAAAGTGGTCAGTCTCAATATTGGTATCAAATTTCCCTTTACTACCATTCACTGCAACCTTCAAATTTCTAATATCGATATGTTTAATATTGACTATATTGTCGATATTAACCATTAAATTTAAATGCGCTTTTTTTAAATGCCCAATTATCGGGAATGGGTATCCGGGTTTAAATTTACCGTTATCTAGTTGTGTGTACAGATCAGCCACACTCTTGAAATTGATTGTTTTACTTGTAAAGTTTCCCGTAGCTTGTGGCGCTTCGCTGTCGTCAACATATAACAAATCTCCTCTAAGGTCAGAGCCATTAATCTTTCCGTGAAAATTTTCGAATTTATAATTATTTTTTAGTTTATGTAAATGCGTAGACAAATTAAACGCATTTTTTCCAGCCAATGACTCATTGCCTAGGCTGTTGACTAAAGAGAAGATATTACCTGTTAGCGCTACCTCAGCGTCTATTAGCGCATCCCTATAAACATCGCCTGCTTTCCCCTCTATGGTTATTTTATTTTTACCTTGATTAGCAAAACCATTCATATCAAAAAGCGCGTTAGTTTTCTGAAAAGTAACTTTTGAACTCGTTAATACAACCCCATCAAAGGGCCTTTTGAGATAGTTGCCAGAAAATTCTATTTTATTTGGCAATTGGGTCGAGTTTGAATTGGGGCTTGATTTAGCAGTTATGTTCAATTGAAAAGCATGATTATTAAAACTAACTTCACTATTTTCCGCAATTAGTGAGAGCACAATATACTTGCCCACACCTTTATAATTAGGCTTTAAAAGCCTCCAATTCCTTAGCCCATCCTTTAATCTTTCCAGATTAACTTCACTCTCTGACATCGTCACATGAACATTTCTAGCCTCTGGGTTCAATAGGAATTGAATGGCATTAAATTGGAAAGAAATCTTTTTGGCTGAAATCAAAGGGCGCTTATTTGACCATTGTGCATTTGAAATATACAGCTCATCAAATTTTAATGTTGGATTGAGCAAACCGGAGAATTTCACATCCAGTTTGCCTATCTTGACTAAACGTTCTGATTTATGACTTACATAACTTATCACGAATGGTTTTAACCAGTTCCAGTTAAAAACATACAGAAAAAGCAAAAAAACGACGGGAATTAAAAGTATAAATAAGTAAGTTTTATATCCTCTTAAAAATTCTTTAATCTTTAGATTTGAGTAGAACATTGTTTGTACAAATAACGACAGTTTCGAACTGCAAGTTATTTTCTTTTTCGATATACATTAAGTATCCTTTATCTAACCTGATCACATTGAATTAATAAATATATATACTGCTATGCCAATGTTCTAAGTGACTTTTCTCGATCAAATTGGCGGGTTTTGGCCAGAGAAATAAAGGTGTCAACCTCTGAAATATTAACTACTCCTTTATCGGCATTTATGTTTGCTTTGGTTAATAAAGCTTCGCCACCACTATCTACACCAATCGCTTTCAAATGACCAAAGGCATCATGTACAAAGTCAATAGCAGCCGACTCTGTCGAGAGCATTTTTGCACCCTCGCCTGAAAGAATGATCGCAACAGCGTCAAATAATACCGAAGGTGTTCCAGCAAGCTGCCCGTCAATTGCCTGTGTAGAACCATCGCTTAATTTGGCGCCACCAATTTTTGGCCCAACCATTTTGACACTTGCACCTGCTTTTATGACTGCTTTTTTGATACTGTTAATGGAAGCAGCGTCCGATCCATCGGCAACAAGAATGCCTACCGCACGCCCTTGCAAAGTGTCTTTCATTTTTCCAATGATCTGTAATGCCGGTGATGGCGGCAATTCCTGTACTTGTACTGCAGCTCTTGGTGGATTGGGCATTTTATCTAAACCTAAACCTTTGGCGACTCGACCAGCCAGGTCTTGTGAAATATGACGCAAATGCCCAACCATTGCTTCTCTAATGTGTAAATGTTCTACTTTGGAAAGCTCAAAAACCAGCGCAGAGGCAATATGCGCCTGTTCATAAGCAGTTTGGCTAATAAAAAACTGTCTTGCTTGAGAGTAATGATCTGCAAAGCTTTCAGCCCTGATCCTGCCTTTATCTCCCGCCTCCTCCACAACCATGCTGCTAAAGCCTGTTAAAGACTCACGTGGGGAATCTGGTGACAATGAATTAGGTTCATATGAAACCCTGCCAACTGGCTGCGCCATCTGCATGTGGCCATCACGTTGATGGTTGGCAAAAGGACATTTTGGCGCATTGATGGGTATCTGGTGAAAATTTGGCGAGCCTAGACGCGATAGCTGAGTATCTAAATAAGAAAATAAGCGCCCTTGTAAAAGTGGGTCGTTGCTAAAATCAATGCCCGGCACGATATGCGATGGGCAAAATGCAACTTGCTCTGTTTCGGCGAAGAAATTATTAGGCCAACGATCAAGCACCATACGCCCGATCACTCTTAACGGAACCAGCTCCTCAGGGATTAATTTGGTAGCATCCAGGTGATCAAATGGAAATTGATCCGCTTCCTTTTGTGTAAAAAGTTGAACCGAAAGCTCCCATTCAGGGTAGTTGCCAGCCTCGATTGCCTCGAACATATCACGCCGCTGGAAATCAGGATCCGCGCCAGCGATTTTAACTGCTTCATCCCATATGGTAGATTGCAAACCGAGTTTAGGTCGCCAATGAAATTTTACAAAAGTTGAATTTCCAGCCTTGTTAATCAGCCTGAAACTATGTACGCCAAAGCCTTCTATCATACGTAATGAACGTGGAATCGTACGGTCAGACATAATCCACATCACCATATGCATCGATTCCGGAGTCAGGGAGATAAAATCCCAAAAAGTGTCGTGGGCAGTGGCAGACTGAGGGAAACCACGGTCCGGCTCCATTTTTACCGCATGGACTAAATCAGGAAACTTGATTGCATCTTGAATAAAAAAAACCGGGATATTATTCCCAACTAAATCCCAATTGCCTTCTTCAGTATAAAACTTAACGGCAAAGCCACGCACGTCTCGCGGCGTATCCACAGAGCCTGAGCCCCCTGCAACAGTGGAAAAGCGGGTAAATAACGGGGTTTTTTTACCTACCTCAGTGAGTATTTTTGCGGTTGTGTGCTCTTGTAATGAAGCCGTTAATTCAAAATACCCATGCACGCCTGTGCCGCGCGCATGCACAATGCGCTCAGGGATGCGTTCATGATCGAAATGGGTGATTTTTTCCCGCAGGATAAAATCCTCTAGTAACGTAGGACCCTTCGGATTAGCACGGAGGGAATTTTGGTTATCTGATATACCTAAACCCTGGTTGGTCGTCAGCATTCCATGCTCACCGCCAGCGCGCTGATGGAGTTCTCCGCCTGTACCTGATTGAATATCGTCATTATTAGCTGACCTGTCCTTACTGTTGACTGTTTTATCGCTACTCATATAAGATTTCCTATGGATTTAAATATTTAGTGTGTAACCCATAAAATAGTTGGCTACATTCATACTTAACTTCTTGTTCTAGCTTACGTAAATAAAGCAATTAAAATAATAAGTGGAATAGGTATGCCGAGAAAAAATAATAATAATGAACGCATGTGAATCTCCTAATAATAATAAGTAGTTAAGAATAGAGTGATTAATTTTTGGTTAAGCATCGCGACTACGACCACCCCAGGTAGCGGCTAAACTGGCGGAGAACGCCCCCATCAGGAGTGAAACAAATAGCCACAAGGTTGCATAAATCGTTGCTTTACGCACTTTTTCAGCTGTATTTTTTGCTGCCAGTTCTGTTTCCAGCTTTTCTTTCTGCATCTGGGCATAAGTCTCATTGAAGCGACTTTCTGCCTCTTGTTGAGTCAACCCGGTATTGTTCGCTATTAGCTGACTGATATAAGAAACATCCTCTGCCGGCAGAGATTTATTATCTTTTGAGTTAGCTAAAATGCGGACAACTTCTGCAGTAGAAGCGTTTTTTTGTGAAATATCTGTTTGAGGATTAGCGCTTACCGTATCCGGCGAGGTTGGAGCTGCGCGAAACAGAGAATCAATAAAGTAGTTGCCTCCGTTTATTGAAGATGCACTTGCATTGCCTGTTTTGTCCATTTGATTAAGGCCGTCATCAGCAACTGCAGCCACAGCGCTTCCTGCAACAGTGGCACCCGCCTGAACGCCCCCCTTTACAACTGATTCTATTACCGAAGTCAACAAAGCTGCCGTAGCTAAGGTTGCGACAGACCATGTTAAGAAACCATGTGCTGTGTCACGAAAAAACACTTCGTCGGAATGTACACCGTCCCATTTGGTTCTCAGTCTTCCCGCCAGATATCCACCCATGCCAGCGGCAAGAATCTGGGTGACGGTTATCCAGACAATGGTGGAAATTCCAAACGTAGCTGCACTAAAACCTTTGTTCGCCCAAGGTGAAACTGCGGATAATCCCAGCCCTGCACCCAGCATTAACAGGATTAATGAAAGTGCCGCCGCAACAGCTGCGCCAGCAAAGATGGCACCCCAGGAAACTGCACTGGAATTTATAGAACTGCTATATGAATCTGGCGGGATATTTACGATTTCCAGCTCATCGGTGCCGGCATATGAAAGTGCCATGTTTACTCCCCTTAGTTTATAAAAGTAAGGAAAGTATTGCACTAATGATTAACTGACTCTGTCATCCATCGTACATAACTGCAGATTTACTTAACTAAAAGATTAAAGTTGGATTCCTATGGAATTTTTAACATTGGTAAATCATTTCCTACAAAATTTTAGGACAAATAAGGCTGTATGAATTCTTTAAGAAAATGCTGAATAGCAGCTATAAATTTTTTGAAATTTATTAATTTATTTAGGAAAACCTAATTAAGGAGTAACAAATGACCAACATTGAAAACCAAGCAAATGACTTTAACGATGCAGATAAAGATTTTCCAAGTTCTAATGAAAATAATCCAAATCGACAATTTCCACATGATGATTCAAACACTGGTGATAATCCGATCATTCCGGATGATGAAGATCAGATTCCAGTCAACGATAGCAATCCTTCTGAAATTGAAAACGATGATGTACCCACTCCCGAAGACAATATAGATCAAGAAGTTGGATCAGATAAAGGCGGCGTCTATCCTTATAACATCAATTCAAATACTTCTGATGACGATGAAGACGAAAACGGAATTGAGCCTAAGCAAGGCCCATTAGATACGAATAAAGATCAAGATTTCGAAAACACTGATCAAGATTCAGAAAATTCGCATATATAAATTACTATTAATTCAGACCTAAATTTGAAATTACAGGAGATGCAAAATGCTTTCGACTAATACAGTATCAAAATCTAAAACACCAGGCGCAGCGAGATCGAGAAGCTCTCAAGATGCTACAGCACTACTTAAAGCTGATCATAAATTGGTAGATAACTTATTCAAAGAGTTTGAAGCCACTCGGTCTGACAAAAAGAAAAAACAATTAGTGGAAAAAATCTGCAAAGAATTGACAATTCACGCCCAGGTGGAAGAAGAGGTTTTCTACCCCGTTGTTCAAAAAGCCTTAAAAGATCATGAATTGGTGCCAGAAGCCTATGTTGAACATAGTAGTTTAAAAGTGCTGATCGCTGGGCTGAAGGGGTTTGAACCCAACGGTGACATCTATGATGCAAAGGTAAAAGTGTTAAGCGAATATGTCAAACATCATGTCAAAGAAGAGGAGAAAGAAATGTTTCCGGAAGTTAAAGCTTCCAGCTTAAATATGACAGAACTGGGAGCCAAAATAGCTGAACGGAAAGCCCAACTCGAGGTGGAATACAAGTAGAAGTTAACTATTTTTATTCAACTAGCTTTTGCCGGTGGGTGTATTAAAGCCCACCGGCAAAAGCTGTTCGGAGTGATTAGGACAAGATACTAGGTGACAATCCGGCTTATCGAATGGTCATATGATTTTCAAACCAGACTACTTTTACGCAATTCCTTATCGTGTTCTAAGGGCCTTCCAAGCTTATTCTCAATGGTTTGAATGTTCGCGCGTCGATTGTAGGGCTTACGATCAAATTGTCTGTTTTCCCAGTTTAAAAGTTGGTAATCAGCCTCCTTACGCGGTAGGCCGTAGCTTAGTTGTAAAGTGATAACAAAATTTTCTCGGTTTCCTGCAATAAAATCTAACTGTTTATTTGTTAATTGATCCCAGTTTTTTTTTGCATTAATTTTAAACTCCGGCCAATGAGATTCAATACATTGCCAACACATTTTTGACCCCTCTCAAAAATAATTATTTATAACTTAATATAATTTATTTGAATTAAAACCTTTATCAGAAAGTTAAGATTTCTGATGTAAGAAAATGACTACACACCATGAGCATATACATATAAATTAAAAGACTTAAAATTCCTGCAGCAATGTCCTGATTAGTTTTATGGTGTTGTAGTAGTACCAGGAGCGCTTGTATTACCTGTGCCTGTAGCATTGCGCGTGCTACCACTGGGATTATTATTGCTGGGTGGCAACGGTTCAACCCTTGGAACGCTTAATTGGCTGTCAGGAGTTTGTACATCCGTTGGATTTGTATTTCTTGTTTTAATATCATCCCTCATTTGAGTATTAGTGTTTGGTATGCTACGACGGGGGGTATCAGTCGCATTGACACCAGTGGGATTGTTAGCTAATTCTTTTTCGCAAAAGGCTTTATCATTACCATGTTTAACGAGGCAATCGCGCATTGGCATCGTTTCTCCAGACTGACGGCGCTCCAGATTTTTGTCCCTTTGTTCAGTGGTATTATTTGAATCTGCTGCCAATACATTTAAACTTAAACTCAGCGGTAATATCAGCAACATAGGGCGTAAGAAATGCATGATGAATCCTTTATCTAAAATATTTAGTTAGGCATAGATTACAAGGTTTTAAAAAGTTGTCTGTGTGCCATCTAACCGAAGCTCGGTTTTTTATGTGCTGCCTACTTGTGATATTGCATAGATAATATAAGAAAATTCTTACTCCAAAATCGGACAAATTCTTATTCATTTAAAAGCTGTAGAAGCTTAATCTGCAACTGTCGATGTTCGCTTTCTAAATTAGATCTCGAACTAGACAAAAAACGGCAACCCTGCGGGGTTGCCGTTTAACTTTGTAAGTAGCAATGATGCCCTGATTCCATCAAGTTAAATGTATTTTTACATATCCAAAGCCATTTATACTTTAATGTTCCATAATTGATACAATTCCGCATGAGGTTACAAATGAATTGCTTTCATATCCAAGTAACTCTGCGCTAGTGAGTAGCTGTTTTCGGCTCACAGCAGACATCCATAGAGTTCTATTGACTTAAAAAAACGGAAACCGGTTTCGCCACCAGCAACACATTGGCTGTGTTTGCAACTTGGGCGATAGGCACAGTTTCGACACTGAACCCGTTTGCCTGCAACAGATGCTGCCAGTCGGCCAGTCGGCGACAATAGAGCCGATGATTGCACACCCCTCGCAGCAACCAGACCAAGCGATCAACCCAGTAGCTGATCCAGAACTGCAAACCGCCTGCGGCATCTCCTACGCGCAATATCAGCAAACCTGCAGGTGGCAAAGCTTGGTGGATCCGCCGCAGGATCTTGGCCTGCGCCTCATAATCAATGTAATGCAGCACATCAAACATGACAATCACATCTGTTTCACCAAAGTCAGTATCGCAGATATTGCCATGGGTAAAACTCGCCTGACTACCAAGTGCGCGACGTGCGCGCTCAACATTACGAGGTAACAGTTCTATGCCGCGAATCGATGCAAGGGCTGGCGGTTGCGGCATTTCAGTTGGCCAATCCCTGCGTTCAGCATGCGCTCTTGCCGCCAGCAGCCATGCAGCAAGCAGACCTTGACCGCAGCCCAGATCCAGCAACCGCGCACCAGAGGGAATCAACCCTTGCTCTAGCAGGCAAATGAAGATTGGGTCTCCGCGTAATTTGCCGCGCGCAAAATACCAGGCGAATGGGTCGGCGGCCCGGTAAGGCGCACTGGCAGCATCGACTAGCGTCGATTGAAGCTCGCTTTTCATCCGCACCTATCCCGTGTTGCATAGCGAATTTCAGTCATTGCGCAACCTCGCGCAATGTGACGAAACGCAGGTTTTTCGTTGCGGCCGTTTCCAGTAATGCCGTCTATAAGTTTAATTTCGTATTCTCTCAAGTTGAGTCTTCATATTATGATTCCAATTCTCAAATGACCTCCATAGCGCCATATATTGTAAATTTATTTGGTCGCATAATGTATAATTACTTAATAAAATCATTAGGTTACCATTTATCACATATAACATAAACAATTGCAATAAGTAGCTTGATAGACTTATAAACCATAGGCCGGCTATATGTAATTTCCTACATAAATTTAGGAAAAAATCTTATAAAACCAAAATATTTGAATCCCTAAAATTTTGCGCATGGTTATGTAATTTACATTTAATTTAGCCATAAATTTATGTATATTTTATAAGGAGAAGCAAAATGGAAACAAATAAATCCAACCGAGATGATGACAAACGTAAATCAAGTTCCAATAAGGGTTCTGGGTCTAGCTCATCTGGCTCTAAATCAGGATCTAGATCAAGCTCTTCAGGTTCAAAATCTGGGTCAGGCTCAGGCTCACGGTCTGGTGCGGGTTCAAGCAGCCAAAATCGTTAACATGTAAATATAGGTCAAAAAAACTTATACTTTCTGTAACACATAAAAGGAGCTTCGGCTCCTTTTACTATTTCGAATGATTATCCAATAAATTTTTCCACTAACTACTTAATTTTATAATGAAAACTTTTAAGATTAATCCTACAAAAAAATCAGAAAATCATCTATCGCCTAAACCGTTTGAGCCATTTAATGTGCTACCCATTCCTTTATAGAATGTTAAGTAAGGAGAATTAGCATGTCCAAATTGAATTTAAAGGTAGCTATAGCGAGCTTGGCATTTATCAGTAGTTCTGCTTTAGCCGATGTCTCTTTAAGTGACAAATATTTTTTAAAGACAGCAGCGCAAGCAGGGGCATATGAGATTGAGGGAAGTCAGCTGGCATTAAACAAAGCTAAAAATGCTGAAGTTAAATTATTCGCCAAACATATTATCGAAGATCATTCCAAAGCAGCAGCAGAACTAAAAGCACTAGCCGGAAAAAAAGGTGTCGAACTGCCAGCCAAACCTAGTTTATTGCAAAGAACATCACTTAAGTTTCTTGACACCCATAAAGGCGCTAGTTTCGATGATAGTTATGCAGAAAATGTTGGCGTAGACGCACATGAGTCCGCAGTTGAATTATTTACTGAAGCAGCAGCTGATGCTGATGATCCAGATGTGAAAAAATTCGCTCAACAAACTTTACCTACTTTGCAAAAGCATTTAGAAATGGCTAGAGATTTAAAAGCAAAAACTGATAAAGCAGATTAGGATTTCATGTACAGGCGAGTGCTTAGGATAATTTTATTGAATCATGCTTAATATTTTGGAAGAGCTAACTTCGTATTTACATGAACAAAACCTCATTCTAGTGACCGCCGAATCTTGTACTACAGGGCTTGTAGCCTCGATTCTAGGAGAGGTTGCAGGAAGCGGTGAATGGCTGGACTGCGGGTTTGTCACCTATTCTACCGAATCTAAAAAGCATTTACTGGGGGTTAATATTGACACTATTAATCATTATGGGCTGACCAGCGAGCAAGTAGCGGCTGAAATGGCCACGGGTGCGCTCAAAAACTCAAAGGCTAATGTAGCCATCGCTAATACCGGTGTTGCAGGTCCGGACCATGGTGATGACGGAACACCGGCAGGAACAATCTGCTTTGGTTGGGCGTTCCATTATGGTGACAGTATCGATACCTATACAGAACGACTTCATTTTAAGCGCGATCGAAATGGGGTGAGGAAAGCTGCTGCTGAGTATGGTCTTATACGCATTTCTCACTATCATCAATTATCGAAAAAAGAGCGTGCGGATGGGCTAGGTTCATCTATGACTGAAGGTTTATACTTTTGATGGTTGCTCAGTTACCGGAGGACGCTACGGATAAACCCGCTATGAATAAGACAAGTAACTTAGAAAAGTATAAATCTAAAAGAAATTTTTCCATTACACCTGAACCTGAAGAAAGTGGTGTTACTTCAGAGTCTTTACGTTATGTCATACAAAAACATTGGGCTAGCCGCTTGCACTATGATTTCAGGTTAGAGTTAGATGGCGTGATGAAAAGTTGGGCTGTTCCAAAAGGCCCTAGCTTCGACCCGGCAGTTAAACGCATGGCGGTCCATGTGGAAGATCATCCTATTTCATATGCTAGTTTTGAGGGGACTATTCCCCCCAAACAATATGGGGCGGGTAAGGTAATCATTTGGGATAAAGGTTTTTGGGAACCAATTGGCGACCCTAACGCTGATTACAAAAAAGGTAATCTTAAATTTGAGTTGCAAGGCATTAAACTACAAGGTAAATGGGTTCTGGTGCGCATGAAGGGTAAAGGCGAAAAACAGGAACCTTGGTTACTTATCAAAGAGAAAGATGCGCTAGCAAAATCCTCCGATGAATTCAGCGTTGTAGATGAATCTCCTGACAGTGTGAGCAATCTTCCATTTCCGGAACATAGCTTAGCTTTCAATGCTTATCCTGCTAAAACCAAATCAAAATCAATTGACGATATCCTTAAAAATGCTACTAAAGCCAGCTTGCCTGAAATCGTTAAACCGCAACTCGCCACCTTAGCAGAGCGCATATTCCCGATTGAAGATAAATGGATCTGCGAAATTAAATTTGATGGTTATCGTTTACTGACCAAGATTGAAAACAATACAGTCAGGTTTTTTACCAGAAATGGCAATGACTGGACTGGTAAGCTGAAACCCTTGCAGCAAGAAGCTGAAAAGTTAAAGTTGCCCTCAGGCTGGTATGACGGTGAAATCGTGTTAACAAATGAAGATGGCATCCCCGACTTTGGCGCACTGCAACTGGCATTTGAAGAGAGTAAATCACAAAAAATTATCCTGTATTTATTTGATGTTATCTACTTTGACGGGTTCGACTTGCGCGCAATCCCATTAACCAATAGACGAGTCATCCTAGAAAGTCTATTGAAAAAAAATATTTCAGATCACATTCGGCTTAGTGAAACCTTTGACGCCCCAACTGACAGCCTCTTACAATCAGCCTGTCAGTTGGGGTTAGAAGGCATCATAGCTAAGCGAGCTGACTCTTCTTATACCTGTAGTCGTACTACGGATTGGTTAAAGCTTAAATGTAAGCAAAGCCAAGAATTTGTGATTCTAGGCTATAGCCCGCCAAATGGAACTCGCTCTGCATTCGGCGCTTTATTATTGGGAGTTTATGATAAAGATGGCGAACTAGTTCACGTAGGGAATGTAGGCTCTGGTTTTAACCAGGGTTCTTTAATAAGCTTAAAACAAAAACTTGATAAGATTAAAACCACTCAGAGTGCGGTAAAAAAATTTAAAGCGCCAAAAAATACCACTTGGATAAAACCAATATTGGTTGCAGAAGTAGCGTTTGGCGGTTGGACAACTAGCGGGCATATCAGGCATCCGGTTTTTAAGGCGATACGGACTGATAAAGAGCCTCAAAGCATCATCCGAGAAGCGCCAAAAGATTATCTAACTAAGCAATCTCCTAAACAAAAAGATTCGTCTCAACTACCCAACAAATCAATAAAAATCACTAATCCAGATAGGATGGTGGACGCCAGCAGTGAGATTACAAAAATAGAGTTGGTTCGCTATTATCAGTTAGTGGGCGATTTAATGATGCCACATTTGAAAAATAGACCTGTATCTTTTTTAAGAGCACCCGCAGGGCTAACCGGTGAAATGTTTTTTCAGAAACACGTTGAAACAGAAAAAATGTTAGGTGTGAAAGAGAATAGTCTCGCGGATAGCGACCAGCCTTTAATAGAAATAACCAAAAAAGAAGGCATCGCATCTGCTGCCCAGTGGAATGTGATTGAGTTTCATACCCATAATGGCAACTTTTCCCTCGACCTGCCTGATCGCATGATCTTTGACCTTGATCCTGGTGAGAATGTGCAATGGCAGCAAGTGCAGGAGGCAGCCCAGCTAATGCATGCTTTTTTATCCGAGCTGAAGCTGCCTGCGTTTTTAAAAACCAGTGGCGGCAAAGGTTTGCACATTGTGGTGCCTATCAAGAAAAAATACGATTGGGACACTGTAAAAGCGTTTTCCCGCGCGGTAGTAATGCATATGAGTAAAACTATTCCGGCAAGATTTGTGGCGAAAAGTGGCCCAAAGAACCGTGTTGGCAAAATCTTTATTGATTATCTACGCAACGACCAGGAAGCTACAACGGTATGTGCATGGTCATTGCGGGCGCGGAAAGGATTGGGAATATCTGTTCCGGTTGATTGGAGCGAGTTAAAGACACTCACAAGTAGTGACCACTGGACGCTTCGGAATGCACATACCAGATTAGATGTGGGTAACGCAGCATGGAAAACTTACGAAAAGTCGGCTGTTGATATTACAGACGCAATATCCGCTTTAAAAGTCGAAAGATAATTGGAAGAAAGGAATCATTGATGCCGCGTGCCATTTGGAAAGGTGCTATCAGCTTTGGGTTAGTTCATGTGCCAGTTGCACTATACCCTGCCTCACAAGATGAAGGTGTAGATTTTGATTGGTTGGATAAACGATCAATGGATCCTGTGGGATACAAGAGAGTCAATAAAATATCTGGCAAGGAAATACAAAAAGAAAATATTGTGAAAGGCATCAAACAAGACAATGGGGAATATATCGTATTAAGCGAAGAGGAAATAAAAACTGCATTTCCCAAAACGACACAAACGATTGAAATTGAAGCCTTTGTAAAAGCCAGTGAAATTAATTTTATGTACCTTGAAAAGCCCTATTTTTTAGAACCTGATGGCAAAGCAGATAAAGTTTATACGCTATTAAGGGAAGCGATGAAAGAGGCTGATGTGATAGGAATAGCCCGAGTAGTGTTACATACTAAAGAACATCTTGCTGCATTAATTCCCCTAGAGGCTTGCCTGATACTAAACACAATACGCTGGTCTAATGAGATTAGGTCGACTCAGGATATTAAATTACCGGCTGATGGCAAAAAAGACTTAAAAACGACTGAGTTGAAAATGGCTAACCAATTGATAACCGATATGACGACCGAGTGGAAACCTGATGAATATAAAGATAGCTTTAGCAGTTCGATACAAACATTGGTTAACAAAAAAATTAAAGCCGGTTTAAGCACTGTCGTGACTTCACTGGAAGAAACCACGGAAACTAGTGGTGATTCCAATATTATCGATTTAACAGAATTATTAACAAAAAGTTTACAAAAAAATAAACGTACGGGTTAGCTATGAACTGCTACAGAAGTTTCCAGAAGATCTAAGATGGCTGCCTCTTCGCTTGAATGAGTGGAAGTCATGGTAGCTCTTAAATCCTCGTCAGAGGCATCCACATTTATTGATTTGGTTTTAATATTTTTTGAAAAATTATCAGGAAATGTCTTGTTTAAATAGCATGAGAAAACAAGAGGATGAATATAACTTTTTCGGCAAATAGTTGGGGTGTTACCCAATTTCTTTGCCACGACCTTAATCGCTTCTATCATGTTATGCTTTGCCTCAGTTTCAGAAGTAAAAGCTTCATACCTCATTAATTCATAAGCGGCATGAAATGTGCCAAACCATGTTCTAAAGTCCTTTGCAGTGTAATTTTCACCAGTGATTTCACGCAAATATTCATTGACATCCGATGAGCTGATTGTATGTCTCGCATTTTCTTTATCGACGTATTGAAATAGATCTTGGCCAGGTAAATCGCGGATGTTCCTAATGATTTTGGCTAATCTTTTTTCTGAAACATTAATGACATGCGTTATGCCACTTTTACCTTTGAACTGAAATTCAATGTTCGAACCATTAATTTGAACATGCCTATTGCGTAATGTAGTTAAGCCGAAAGATTCGTTATTTCTGGCATATTCACTGTTTCCTACGCGTATTAAAGTGAGTTGTAATAGTTGAATAATAGTGGCTATCACTTTTTCTTGGGGTAATCCAGGTAATGCGAGCGCCTCATTAACTTTTTTTCGAATGATTGGCAGCGCTTTACCAAAAGCAATCATCCGCTCGAACTTATCTTCATCACGACTTTCCCTCCACAATTGATGATAGCGATATTGTTTTCGCCGCTTTGCGTCTCTACCTGTGGCCTGGATATGCCCGTTTTTAATAGGGCAAATCCAAACATCAGTCCACGCAGGTGGGATGGCTAAGCTTTTAATCCGATTAATTTCTTGAGCATCAATGATTTTATTGCCATTGGTATCAAAGTATATAAATTTATTCCTAAACTTCTTGCGCATAATGCCAGCGTTACTATCAGATACATAACGCAACCCCTCAATCTGCATCAAGATAATTCATCCCAAAAATCTAAATTCTCAGCTTTGAATAAAGATTAAAATGTAATCGTACAGCTTAATCTATTGTAAGAATTTGCTTATGTTCGATTGCGGACAAATTGATATAATGAACGAGCTTAGTTTAGCTTATAGCAATGTCGTTATAGCATTAGTTGAGCTTTTACAGTATCTACAAAAAAACTTCACTTGTTTAGCGACTCACTATACTATTCACGCATCCGTTAATTACTCATGCAATCAAACGAGTTTATTTTAAAAAGACAATCATGACTGAAAACAATACAACCTTGCAGATGGAAATAGCTGAACTGATGGTGCAGGCTTTAAATCTAGATACGACAGCAGCCGAAATTGACCCGGAAGCACCGCTTTACGGTGACGGACTTGGCCTGGATTCCATTGATATCCTTGAAGTTGCTTTGGTGATTTCAAAACGTTACGGCTTGCAGCTTAAAGCAGATAGCGAGAACAATCATCAAATCTTCAGTTCTTTGCGTAATCTAACGGATTATGTAGCGGCACACCGATCAACTTGAGATTCCAATAAAAGAAATGCCTAAAGCCATCAGAATTGCGCGCGGATTAGGTATCACGGCAGTCATCGTAATTTATACATTGCTGGTACATCACGTAAATACTTTAGGCCAAGCTAGCGCACTTGGCGCAGCGTTAGCTTTAGCACCCATATGCATGCTGGTGGTTACTTATGCCTGGAAAGCCAAGTCGCGCTTAGTGAGCGTCTGTTCACTATTGATTTTAATTGCCGCCTCTTGGCTGGTATGGCCAGTTATCAAGCAACATACTGGGCTAGTATTCTGGATGTTGGATATGGGCTTGATGCTAGCATTAGCAATGACTTTTGGCCTGACTTTACTACCAGGGCGAAAACCTCTGTGCGTGTTTTTTGCCGAAATAATCCATGGCGGAACGCTGCCGCCGGCACATGAAAGTTACGCGCGCAACGTGACGATAGCTTGGGTAGTATTTTTTGCAATCATTGGTATTACCTCAACTTTATTATTTTTTCTGACACCGCTAACCACCTGGTCATTCTTTGTAAACTTTTTAACACTACCGCTCGTTGCATTGATGTTCTTAGCTGAGTTCATGCTACGTCGACGTCTATTGACAGATTTACCTACCGGGCATGTATTGGATGCAGTGCATGCGTATTTAGATAAATCTAGCCGTGTACGCTAATTTTACCCACCAATCTTTTATGTTCGGTAAGTTTTAACTCTATTTCCCATGCAAACCTTACCGCTCATCACCCATACCACTTTTGACGCAACCATTGCATGGCATGAAGGCAAAGCCATTACTGTTGAAAAATTTCTGGCTGACGTTAACTATCTAACAACCTTACTGCCTGCTGGTAAACACATCCTTAACTTATGCCGCGACCGCTATCATTTTACAGTTGGTTTGGCTGCAGCCATTGTTTGCAACAAAATAAGCGTGTTACCACCCACACATACGCCAGATATGGTGCGGCAGCTACAGGCTTTTTCTCCCGATGTATTCTGCCTGCATGACCATGACGATTGCAGTGTTGCATTACCACAATTTCGTTATCCGCCTATGCCTAATCAGCATGCGGTAAAAATAGCAATTCCCCAGATCAACACCCAGCAACTCATAGCCATTGTATTTACCTCAGGCTCTACCGGCACGCCTATCCCGCATTCGAAAAGCTGGGGTGCGTTGGTGAGCAATGTGCAGGCACAGGCAGCGAGACTTGGATTGCTGGCAAACACTCGCTACAACATTGTGGGCACTATCCCACCCCAGCATATGTATGGCCTGGAGTCCACAGTATTGTTACCTCTGCAAAGTGGCAATGCGCTTAGTAGCGCACATCCATTTTATCCTGCAGATATTTGCAACATTCTGGAAGCCATCCCTTCACCATGCATTTTGGTTTCTACCCCATTACACTTGCGATTGTTATTAGATGCTGAACTCAAAGTGCCAGCGCTTACACTGACATTATCTGCAACCGCACCTTTATCACCGCAGTTAGCACATAAAATTGAAAAGAATCTAAAGTCTCCTTTAATCGAAATATACGGTAGTACAGAAACTGGACAGATAGCAACGCGACATACCACTCAAACTGAGGTATGGCATTTACTGCCAGATGTAAAATTAACACAGCGTGCCGAACAAATTTGGGCAGGTGGCGGGCATGTAGAAATAGCCTCACCTCTTAACGACATCATAGAGCTGACGGATGCCGACTATTTTTTATTACATGGCCGTAAGCAAGATTTGATTAATATCGCGGGCAAACGTAGCTCATTGGCTAATCTGAATCATCACTTGAATGCCATTAATGGTGTCATTGACGGCGCTTTTTATATGCCAGATGAGCTGTCGCATGACCATGTCACCCGTTTAGCCGCATGTGTGGTCGCGCCAAGTTTGACTGCTTCTGCCCTGCTGGCAGCATTGCGCTTACAGATAGACCCGGTTTTTTTGCCAAGGCCATTGTTGTTCGTTGAGTCTTTACCAAGAAACGGTACCGGCAAATTGCCGCGCGAAGCACTAAAAAAACTTTTCTCAGCGTCAGTGCAAAAAGATTTAAGCTGTACGCAGAGATAAAAAGCCTCATATGAAAAAGCAAACGCTCCTAAAATTACCGATAGATCACCCTGCTTTCGCAGGGCATTTTCCAGGTACGCCGATTGTGCCTGGCGTCGTGCTGCTAGACGAAGTCATGCATGCCATTGCGATTGATACCGGATTGACTGCGACTGCTTGGCAAATCGCTTCCGTCAAGTTTTTGAGCCCGCTAAAACCCAATGAGGCGGTGATGATTGAACATGAGCAACTAGCAAATGGCGCATTAAAATTTGAAGTGTTAGAAGGTAACCGCCATATTGTGACTGGCAACCTTGTTGCAAGGCAGCAAGCTTCAGAGTCTTAACATGACAGCGGCGACCAAAAGAGATCACGTAAAATCTCCTGCGACTTGGCTCAAACGGCAAGAACGCAGCAATATGCCGATGCTACGCATCATGAGCTGGATATCACTGCGACTAGGTCGCGGAATTGCCCGTTCGGTACTACATTTAGTTGCACTTTATTTTGTGTTATTTGCCCCTGATAGTCGCCGCGCCTCACTCAATTACCTGCCGCGTGCATTAGGGCGTCCGGCTACCCTGCTAGATTTATACCGACATTTTTTCTATTTTGCTGCCACCATTCATGATCGCATCTACCTGGTTAACCGAAGTTATGATTTATTCGATATCGACATACAGGGTAAGGAAAATATCCGCCCACTGATCGATGCAGGCAAGGGTGTATTTTTAATGGGCGCGCATCTTGGCAGCTTCGAAGTGATGCGCGCGATTGGTCGACAGGTTCCCGGCTTGCGAGTCGCAATGGTTATGCATGAAGACAATGCACAAAAGATCAATTCCATGTTGGCTGCAATCAACCCAGAAGCCGCTATGGACGTTATCCCCTTAGGACATATTGATTCTATGCTACAAGTACAAGAACGGCTTGATGATGGCATGCTAGTAGGCATGCTGTCAGACCGCACATTAGGGAATGAGCCTATGGCACCAATCAATCTGTTGGGCACTACCGCCGGGTTACCCACTGGCCCATTTCGTATGGCCGCCTTGTTGCGCCGTCCGGTCGTGTTCATGGTGGGATTATATATGGGGAGCAATCGCTACCAAGTCCATTTTGAGACATTGGCTGATTTTTCAGATATTCCCCAAGGCCAACGCGACCAAGCCGTTGAAATGGCAATTGCGCGTTATACCGAGTTGCTGAATCGTTATACGCGCTTAGCTCCTTATAATTGGTTTAACTTTTTTGATTACTGGCAATCTGTACCAGGCTCTTTAAACGACAAGGTAAATAAAGTTTTATGACTATAATCAAATTAAAACATGGCAGTTTTTTACACTTCGCGCTCTTCTCGTGCATATTGTTGTTTGCGGTCCTTAGCCATGCAGAAAGCAACTGGGACATAGAGCAGCTGATGCAGTCGCTAGCTACCACCCGTTCCGGGCATGCAAGCTTTGTAGAAATAAAATCCATCGCCATTCTCGAAAAGCCAGTGGAATCATCTGGTGAGTTATTTTACAGCGCACCAGACCGCCTGGAAAAGCGCACCTTAAAACCTAAGCTAGAGAGCATGCTACTGGATAAGGATAAGTTGATTGTAGAACAGCGTGGCAAAAAACGGGTATTAGCCCTGCAAAACTACCCTGAAGTCGCCGCATTTATTGACAGCATTCGCGGCACGCTAGCGGGTGATCGCAAGGCGTTAGAGCGTAATTATCAGTTAACTATTGAAGGCGACCAGCAAAACTGGAACCTTACTTTACTGCCAATAGAAGACAAAATGAAAAAGATAGTGGCTAAGATCAGCATTGCGGGTTCAGGTAATGTGCTGCAAACCATCGACATTTTACAGGCTGATGGCGACAGCTCGCAAATGACCATCACCCCATTGCCAGCGCTTTAAGTTAGCTTATTGTTGTCATTCCTGAAGCTGACCACCTTATGAGTTTAACTGCATTGCAACGCCGTCTTAGTATTAAAGCTAAGAGCGCAATCGCGGTTTGGCTAGTCATGCTCATCGTGAGTCTGGTCATTATTAGCCGCAGTCACTTTACTGCCGACCTGTCAGCTTTCCTGCCGAGCAACCCGACTGCCGAGCAGCAATTACTAATGGATCAGCTCAAAGATGGCCTCGCCTCCCGATTGATACTGGTAGGCATTGAAGGCACCGACGCAAGCACGCGTGCAACAATCTCCAAAGATGTTGCACAGTCGCTGCGCAATAATCCTGCATTCATCTCTGTTAACAATGGAGAGCCTGTCACCGCTGAGCGTGATCGCAGTTATCTGTTTAACAACCGTTATCTGCTAAGCCCGGCTGTGACGCCCGAACGTTTCACTGTAGAGGGTCTGCGCTCGGCAATCAGCGACAGCATCGACCAGATTGCCTCTCCCGCTGGTTTACTGTTCAAGTCCCTATTACCTCACGATCCTACAGGTGAGATGCTGCAACTGCTGGATCAATTAAATGCTGGTAGCCGTCCACAACTGATAGAAGGTGCCTGGGCATCCCGTGACGGCAAGACTGCCTTATTGCTGATTCAGACACGCGCCCTAGGCTCTGATACCGATGCGCAAAAGCAGGCGATACAGATAATTGAAGGTGCGTTTACCAAAGTGACAGCTAACAACGACCATGGTGTAGCGAATAGTGCAAAATTATTAATGACTGGCCCTGGCGTCTTTTCAGTGGTGTCTCGCGACAGCATCAAAAGCCAAGTCCGCCTGATATTTCTCATTAGCACCCTGCTCATCGCAATCCTGCTGCTAGCGGTTTATCGCTCGTTATCAGCCTTGCTACTGGGTTTTCTGCCCGTTGCCACGGGCATATTGGCAGGCATCGCCTCGGTCAGCCTGGGATTTGGGGTCGTACATGGCATTACACTGGGTTTTGGTACGGCTTTAATTGGTGAGGCGGTCGATTATTCCATCTACTTATTCATGCAATCAAATTATGCCGCAAATCGCGATAATGAACCGAATCGCAAACTATGGGTAAAGCAGGTATGGCCGACCGTCAGGCTTGGTGTGCTCACTTCTGTATTTGGCTTTGTCGCATTATTGCTATCGGGATTTCCCGGTTTAGCACAACTTGGCTTATATTCAACAGCCGGTTTGATTGCTGCCGCCGCGATGACGCGTTATGTATTGCCGTATTTACTGCCTGCTGACTTTCAAATTCAGGACGTCACGAAAGCCGGATTAAAGTTATCGCATTGGGCAGTGCTGGCTCGGCACTTACGTTGGCCGGCAATCGGGCTCATCGTGGCATCCAGTATCGTGGTTTATCAACATAATCATGACTTATGGGGAACCGAACTTTCAGCTTTGAGCCCAGTGTCCGCAGCTGACCAGGCACTTGATACCAGACTGCGCGCGGGTATGGGTGCGCCTGATGTACGTTACGTAATAGTGGTTTCTGGGGATAGCCAAGAAACGGTGCTTGTTGCTACTGAAAAAGTGTCGAGAGCGTTGCAACCATTAGTTGAGGCGGGAGTGCTCTCTAGCTTCGATAGCGCCAGTCATTATCTGCCTAGCCAAAGCACTCAGCAGGCACGACTGGCCAGCTTGCCTGCTGTTGCTGAATTAAAACCTAGATTAACGCAGGCCATTCAAGATTTACCAGTCCGCGCCCAAGTATTTGCGCCCTTCCTGCAAGATGTAGAAACTGTTCGCAGCCAGCCCTTGCTGCAACGTAGCGATTTAGAAGGGACGTCAATGGCAATGGCAGTGGATGCGATGTTGTTACAGCAGGGTCAGCGTTGGAGCGCACTGATGCCTTTAACTGCGCCTGAAATTGGCAATCTTGATGCCGACCAAGTGCACAAAGCCTTAACCCAGGCAGAGGTTGCAAATGCTTTGTTTATTGATATGAAAACTGAATCCAACCGCCTGTATTCATCTTACATGCATGAAGCCATCTTGTTATCGCTGGCTGGTTTATTAGCGATTGTGATATTGCTGCTATTTGTGTTGCGTTCACCCATGCATGTGATGACGGTCATCGTCCCATTGGCCGCCTCTGTGCTGACTGTTACCGCAGGGTTGGCATTATCGGGGCAGCAACTGATCATATTGCACTTAATTGGCTTGTTGCTGATAGTGGCCATAGGCTCTAACTACGCGCTATTCTTTAACCCGCCACTAAACCAACAAACACCGGAAATTTCCCCACGCACTTATGCATCGCTATTGTTTGCCAATGTGGCGACGGTGCTGGGGTTTGGTCTGTTGGCATTTTCCAGCGTACCTGTATTGCAGGCGATGGGAGTCACTGTAGCGCCTGGCGTCATACTTGCGCTTGCATTTTCAGCCGTGTTTGCACGCAGCAATCCTAAACCAGAAGACAGGCCTTGATGCGTCAACTGAGCTACCTGGCACAGCCCGGACAATATGCTGAAACGCTCTTTATATTGCTGCCTGGTGCTTATCATCAGCCAGAAGATTTTATCAAGGAAGGTTTCGTCACAGCGGTACAAGAGCGTCAATTACCGATTGATTTAATGATGGCAGAGTTATCGTTTCACCAGATTGCCGATCAAACTGCCCTATCCGAAATCCATACTGACTTGATACAACCCGCACTCGGCAAAGGTTATAAAAATATCTGGCTGGCTGGTATTTCGATAGGCGGTTATGTAACAATTGCTTATGCCAATCGTTACCCGGCAAAACTGGCAGGCTTGCTACTGTTAGCACCTTATCCCGGCAACGGCATCACGACTGGCCAAATCGCTCAGGCGGGCGGCATATTGGAATGGCTACCAGAAGCGGTTGCAGATGATGATACCGAACTAGGTAACTGGAGTTGGCTGAAAGCCAACGCAAATACTAAAGATATTGAAATACATTTAGGCTATGGCGAAGAAGACCGTTTTGCCAAAAGCCATTGCATGATGGCGCAAGCGCTGCCTGTAGCCTGCGTTGACAGAATTTCAGGTGGTCATGTGTGGTCAGTATGGTTATGCTTATGGCACAACTTTTTAGATAAACGCTTTGTTAAAGAAAGCACGTGTAACGACAACTGATGAATAGCCCCACTAAAGTGTCCTGGTACTCTTCATGGCTGATTAAGCTATCTATAGCCTTGCATCTACTGTTATTGATGAGTGTGTTGGTCTTGCCACACCTATGGCCATGGGCACTCACGCTATTTGTCATGAATCACCTGCTGATTACCGCTGTGGGTTTATGGCCACGCAGTCACTGGCTGGGGCCAAACTGGACTCGGCTACCGATTGCTGCTGCTCAACGAAATGAAATTTCCCTCACCATTGATGATGGTCCAGACCCATTAGTAACACCACAAGTGCTTGATATATTAGAGCACTTCCATGTCAAGGCTACCTTTTTTTGTATTGGTAACAAGGCTGCGCAACAGCCTGAATTATGTCGAGAGATTGTGCGACGTGGGCATGCAGTAGAAAATCATAGCCAACAACATCACTTATATTTCTCACTGTTAGGAACGAATAGGCTTGTCAGCGAAATCAAGGCAGCACAGAAAACCTTATCTGCTATTACTGGCGAGACCCCTCAGTTTTTTCGTGCACCCGCCGGTTTACGCAATCCATTTTTGGAACCCGCATTGAGGCGTATAGGTTTACAGCTCGCAACTTGGTCTATGCGTGCCTTTGATACCAAAATTGGTGATGCAGACAAAGTGATCAATAAATTGTCAGCAGGCTTGCGCCCAGGGGCTATTTTATTGCTACACGATGGCAATGCAGCCCGGACTAAAATGGACATACCCATCATTCTGGCAGTGTTGCCAGCTTTACTGGATGCTGCCAAACAGCAAAACCTGCACTTCGTGACTTTACGGGAAGCCGCTTTATGAATAGCCTTTATAATAATGCCATGCGTACCGTTATACTTAAATACTACTTCAACTTAATGTTCCTAAACTTATTGCCCTTACACAGAAAGTCTAGAGCCCCTCATTGAAACCGCTATTGCTTTCACATTTTACAGCTACTAGCTGCATTGGACGTGGCTTGCAACCGACATTAGATGCTTTGCTGCAAGGTCGTAAAGCGCTCAAACCTTGCGATTTCGAAACGGTAGATTTAACCACTTTTATTGGCGAGGTCAAGGGTGTCGATACTGTAAAGATGGCGCCAGGTATGGCCGATTATGACTGTCGTAACAATCGTTTGGCACAGTTGGGATTAGAACAAGATGGCTTCAACGATGCGGTCAACTCTGCTGCAGAAAAATATGGACGCGACCGTGTCGGTGTCTTTATAGGTACCAGCACATCAGGCATTCTAGAAACTGAGCTGGCTTTCCGCAACCGCAATCCTGAAACTGGGGCGCTGCCTGCCGATTTTATTTATGGCAAGACGCAAAATAGTTACTCCGCCGCAAATTTTACACGACAGTACTTTAAGCTTACTGGGCCTGCTGTAGTCGTATCATCTGCATGTTCATCCAGTGCCAAGGTGTTTAGTGCAGCACGACGCATGATAGAAACTGGCTTAATAGATGCGGCGGTAGTTGGAGGGGTAGATACGCTGTGTCTGACGACTTTATACGGCTTCAACTCGTTGGGCCTGCTTTCTACACAAGCCTGTCGTCCATATGATATCGCACGTGATGGAATCTCGATTGGCGAGGCTGCGGCTTTTGCTTTATTAGAAAGGCCTGATACGAATTTGCATGCAGATGCAGTTTTATTACTTGGCATCGGTGAGTCCAGCGATGCCTACCATATGTCATCTCCTCATCCAGAGGGCTTGGGTGCGCGCATGGCAATGCAACAAGCGCTGCAAAGCGCAGACTTGCTGCCTGGTGACATTGACTACATCAACTTGCATGGCACCGCCACTCCCAGTAATGATGCCGCTGAGGCCAAGGCAGTGATTGCGGTGTTTGGTCAAGATACGCCACCTTGCAGTTCTAGCAAGGGTGCTACCGGCCATACCTTGGGTGCTGCGGGGGCAGTGGAAGCCGTGATTTGTGCGCTTGCGTTACAACACGGATTTATCCCTGGCGGACTCAATACCACTGAGACTGACCCACTGCTGGGTTTGAATTATCAGCTGAAAAACCGAGACCAAGGTTTGTATCGTGCCATGAGTAATTCATTTGGCTTTGGCGGCACTAATTGCAGTTTAATTTTTGGGCTAGCTCAAGATGAAAGGTTTGCTTAATGGCGGCCGACCAAAAAATTGAATTGACCGCCTATGTTGAAGGCATTGGCCTATTAGGCCCTGGACTTACTGACTGGCCAAGCAGTCGTGCCATTCTGGTTGGATCACAACCATTCCAATCATCAAAAACGGTCATTCCAACGCCCGAGCTATTACCGGCGGCAGAACGCAGACGCGCCAGTGACATCGTCAAGTTGACATTGGCAACTTCGCTGGAAGCTATCGCTGCGGCAGGCTTACAGCAAGAAAATTTACCTAGTGTATTCACGTTTTCCAATGGTGATGGTATTAACTGCCATTCTATTTGTGAAATGCTGGCGTCAAATGACCGGCAGATTTCCCCCACACGCTTTCATAACTCCGTCCATAATGCTGCGGCTGGTTACTGGAGTATTGCTACCGAAACTATGGCAACTTCGTCGGTATTGTGTGCATATGATGCAAGCTTTGGGGCTGGCCTACTGGATGCTTTGACACAGGTAGTGGTTGAAAATACGCGCTGCATCTTGATGGCCAGCGATACGCCATACCCTGAACCGATGTTTAGTAAACGACCAATACCCGATAATTGTGGTATCGCATTGCTACTTGCGCCACAAGCCAGCCCAAAGACGATTGCTCAAATAAAAGTCAGCATCACCAATGATGAGGCTGACACATTTGGCGATGCGGCGCTGGAAGCTTTACGCATGGCGATTCCTGCTGCACGTGGGTTGCCTTTATTGCAGGCAATCGCTCAACAAAAGATCCGCCGCGTGGTACTGGACTACCTTGACAATACACGCTTGGCGATAGAGGTCAGCCCATGTTGAACCAAGCCTTGGATCATGCTTGGATAGCAAGCCATATTCCACATCAAGGCAGCATGTGTTTACTGAAAAATGTGCATACATGGGATGACGAGAAAATTGAATGTATTGCCAGCAGCCACCGTGCACTTGATAATCCATTGCGCGCTCACGGGCAGTTAGGCATTGCCTGCGGCATCGAGTATGCAGCGCAAGCGATGGCGGTGCATGGTGCTTTATTGGCCCCTGCTAATAGTCCTAGGCCTAAAGTGGGTTATCTGGTCAGTGTGCGTGGCGTCACGATGGCTGTGACACGGCTTGACGATATAAATACAGATTTGGTGATAACAGCCAATTGCATGATGGCGAATGACAGTAATATGCTGTATCAATTTACGGTGTGTGCAAACGACAAGGTGTTGCTAGAAGGACGTGCCGCTGTGGTATTAAATGCAGATAGTCTTGCAAACTTATGAATGTAGAAGAAAGTAACGTATGAAAAGAGCATTAGTCACAGGTGGTAGTGGTGGTATCGGTGCGGCTATTAGCCGCCGGCTTGCTATTGATGGCTACCATGTCTATATCCATGCCAATCAAGGCATTGCGACCGCACAGCAATTAGCGGCAGAAATTTGTGCGGCAGGCGCTAGTGCCGAAGCCTTGCAATTTGACGTAACCGACAGCGCCGCCGTGATAGCGGTGCTGGCTCCCTTGGTAGAACACGAATCTATCCAAATATTGGTGAATAATGCCGGAATTCATGATGATGCAGTGTTTCCCGGCATGCGCCCAGACCAATGGCATCGCGTGATAGATGTATCGGTACATGGCTTTTTTAATGTGACGCATCCGTTAATGATGCCCATGATACGCAGTCGCTGGGGGCGTATCGTGAATGTATCTTCTGTTGCTGCAATTACTGGTAACCGCGGTCAGACCAACTATTCTGCAGCAAAAGGTGCACTGAATGCTGCAACTAAATCGCTATCTCAAGAAGTTGCAAGCAGAGGCATTACCGTGAACGCCATCGCGCCAGGTATTATTGATACCAGCATGAGCGAAAGCGCATTCGATGCTAAAGCGATAGCGAATATCGTCCCGATGAAGCGCGCTGGCACCCCAACTGAGGTGGCCGACCTGGTGAGCTTCCTGGTTTCAGATCAAGCGACTTACATTACTGGGCAAATTATTTCGATCAATGGTGGCATGATTTAGAACGCACAACATTAATTTATAAGATAACTTTCTTAATCATATAAATTTTATAAGCCTTGAGTGTATCAATCCTGGTCTTTTCATCGGGGGGAATGGCTGGTTTCAGCATCAGAATTCCTCATTTCGAAGCCTGTACTTAATAATTTAGCAAAATCCTCAGCTGCCAATGCCTGGCAGAAAAAATGACCTTGTCCTTCACAGCAATTAAAAGCTTGTAGAAAGTTTAACTGTTTTTGTGTCTCGACCCCTTCGGCGACAAGTCTATGTTTGAGACTCAATCCCATCGCAATAATTGCGCTGACAATAGCCTCCCCAGTACCTGCTTCAATATCTTGCACGAACGATTTGTCGATCTTAAGCGTATCAATTGGAAAATGCCGCAAATAGCTCAGGCAGGAGTAGCCTGTACCAAAATCATCAACGGCAATCTGGACACCAAGTGCTTTGATTGCCTCTAACAGTTCTGTCGTTTCAGTATCCTGCATTAATCCACTCTCGGTGAGTTCAATTTCTAGATGGTGCGGATTTAGGCCTGTCTGTTGCAATATCGAACGCACGCCAGAGACGAAATCTTTGTGGTGCAGCTGTTTAGATGACACGTTAACCGCAATCTGGTTAAGGCTCAGACCACTTTGCAACCAAAATTGGGACTGCTGACAGGCCTCATGTATGACCCAATTGCCAATAGGCAATATAAGACCACAGTCTTCTGCAATATCGATAAAGTCTGTGGGATAAAGTAATTGATGCTCTGATCGTTGCCAACGGATAAGTGCTTCAGCACCCGTAATATGCCCAGTCGTGAGATTCACTTTAGGTTGGTAATGCAGAACAAACTCCTCTTGCTCAAGCGCCCGGTGCAGCGCTTGCTCAATGGATTGACGCGCCACCGCATGCTCATTCATGGAAGGTGTAAACATTTGGTAATTATTACGTCCTTTTTTCTTGGCTTGATACATGGCGGTATCGGCGTTCCTGATCATAGCCTGCGCATCCTTGCCGTCGCGAGGATAGAGGCTAATGCCGATGCTCATACTGACATGGAGAAAATTCCCACTAATCTCATGAGGTTCTATCATCAGATTTAATAGCTTTTCGGCGATTTGAATCGCATCCTGCTTGCCACTGACTTCACTTAGTAATACCACAAACTCATCGCCACCGTGACGACTGACCGTATCTGACAGGCGCACGCCTGTTTGCAAGCGCTTTGCGATTGACAATAATAACTTATCCCCGACTTCGTGGCCTAAAGAATCGTTGATATACTTGAAGTGGTCAATGTCCAGGAACATCAGCGCAACTTGCTTGCCATGACGTTCCGCAAGTGTGATTGACTGCATTAAGCGGTCAGTCATTAGCGCCCGATTTGGCAACCCGGTGAGCGTGTCGTGCTCTACCAGGTGAGAGATTTGTGCACTGGCAAGTTCGGCAGCCTCCGCCATCTGTTGCGCATGAATTGATGAAACGACAAGACGCTTGTTTGCTTCTTGAAGCTGATGTTGATTAATCGCATTCAGTGATCCATCAGAAGTTGCTGCTTCTGTTTGAGCAACTAGCTTATTTTCGCGCCGACTAAGCGCTTTTTCACGAAGCATCATCGTCTGCTCGCTTGCGATAATTGCCTCCTCGCAGTCTGCTATGTTTTTGAAAACTTTTTTCGCCATATTTTACTTATTTTGATTCACTTAAATGAAAGACCAGTGGTAGCTCTACAACTAATTGGTGAGTATTTCCGTAGTACTTACCTACTATTGACTTTAGTAGTAGATTTTAAAGTGGGCCGACCTCCAAGAAGTCCTTCGTAATCAAGAATTGGCTCACCAATAATGATGCCATCTTTTCCAATTGCGAACTTGCAGATCTCTTGGCTATGAACACTGGCGCGCACTTTGACCACCGCCATGACGCGCTGTAAGCTGCTCTCTACCTCGATATAGCGCTGCACGATAATGGCATCGGTGAGAAACGCTGAGCCGTATGGGCTAAAACGTAAATCCGTATAGCGATCCTCAAGTTCCGACGTCATTAGTGTTGTCACACCTAGGCTAGAAAGCACCGCCACCATCCGAAACAGCGACTCGCGAAAATCCTCACGAAACGACGGTGCCACTGCCAGTTCAAATCCAGACAACGAATCGATGACCACGCGTGTGGCTTTCATCTTATGGATGAGATCGACCAGATGCTGCACGATTTCATCAATGGACAGATCGAGAGAACGGGTGTTAATTAACCCAATTTTACCAGCACGCACCATGTCATCGATGGAGAGATTCCAAGACTGACTGGGCGTTTGCTCAAATGCCACGATGATGCCCGGCTCGCGCCGTTTAACTCCTTCGGTCAAGAACGCGGTGGCTAAAATAGTCTTACCCGAGCCTGAAGGCCCCGCAACCAATAACGAGTACCCAGACGGCAAGCCGCCCCCTAACATTTTATCAAGACCTGGCACCCCCATAGACACTCGCTCCCTGCTACGGGGCTGATCACTTTCTGATAGCGCCTTAGCATCGTTACGGATTACCGCTGATGGAAATACCTGTACCCCATCGTTGGTAATGCGGAAAGTATGCATGCCGGGGCTCGTTGGCTGGCCGCGCATTTTAAGAATATGTACCTGACGTACCATCGAGTTGCGCTGAATTTTTTGCGTCAGTGAGATAAGGCCATCCGCTACCGTGAATACCGGGTGAGGATTATCCTCGTTAAACTGCTCGCCAATGAGGAAAGTCGTTGCTTGCCAAGTGGTCATTTGCATGCCCAATTGCTGAATGAACTGTTGCAAACCTAGCGAACCCTTGAGTTGCGGCTGTGTTTCCAGTATCACTGATCGAAACGAGTCAATGAAAACTAAAGCGGGAGATAAAGCTGCAACTTCGCCTGATATGCGCTGTAGCACTTGATCTAAATTACCCGATGCAACCTCGTCATTCAAATTCACAAAGTGAATCGATTTATTAATCATGTCTGGATTAAAGAAAGAGAATTGTTGCTGGTAACGCAGCATTTTTAGTGGCGCTTCACCCAGCACGGTAAAGAAAAGTGCCGGTCGCTCTGGCGTTGCCAATGCAAACATGATTTGGTGGGCGAGCGTCGTCTTGCCGGAGCCTGGAGACCCCACAATAAGATTGAATGAGAGTTCTGGCAGTCCACCACCTAAGATTGCATCAAGGCCAGGCACTCCAGTTGCCAGACGTAAAATCGATACTTTATTGTTCATGATTTTGATCCCTTTTGCGGAGTTGGAGGCTGCGGTGCCCAGACGGGCTCCAATAAACGGTTTGTCAGAGAAATCCCAATCAGAGAAATGAGCAATTCAGTGACTGTTGCTAATAATGTATAACTCGTTTTTGTCGCTTCATTCAATTCGCATGCTTCTAAGTGTTCATTGATGAATGTGATGAGCATTGCTTTCTCTAATGGATTGTCTGTTGGTATAAGCCAGGAAAATTCCTTGCCAGCTAAATACAAAGAGCGACTAAAGAGTACTTCAACACCATGTAAACCAATCATGGGCTCCAACTGAGTGGCGATTTTATCTAGGGTACTGATGGTAATTTGGGCGACAAGGCTTGAATCCGGATTACAGTCTTTAGGCGTAACAAGCGTCCTGCGTATCGCATCAAAGATTAATTCACGTTCTGCAACTGGCATACATACTACCCTGACCAGATTGCCTAGAAATAAAGATGGTTACTGACATTTTTCTGTATAAAGAACATTTCCCAAGATATAAAAAACTAGCTACTGTGTAGCTAGCATAGTAAGCACTCATGATGGGCAACTAGTCTGTGCTGTAACGCACATAAGCCATTGAATTACAAAGTGAAGGTTTACTTTTGTCCGATATTAATCATTCGAACAATTTAATTAAAATTTAAAGGTATACCAGATTATTGTGAGGCTTTAGCTTCCATAAAGTAAAGTGAAAGGCTTTATTTTCCAGCAGGCTGACTTCTAATCCACGCCATCATCCTTAACACTTCATCGGGTGATAAGCCGTTGTTACGATCACTCGGATCCATCACGCCCTTCCCTTTACCGCTCATGCCATTATTGGTACCAGCCCAAATAATTTCGAACATGCCCTTATCTGTCGCAGTTTTGGAATGGTTATATCTTGGCCCTGTGATGCCCCCAGCGGTCTGACCCTGAGCTTGTGCACCATGACATTGGGCACAGGAGTAGCTTTGATAATGCTTTTTACCAGTGGCGATTGCTTCAGCATTACCCTTGTATGGATTCTCGCCGGTGCTGAGGAATTTCTTAGATTGCTCTGTATTAAATAGGCCTGAATCAATTTTCAGGGGCTGGCCAGTTTTAGTATCTACAAAACCTTGCTCAGCAAATGAAAAACTACTTGAAAATATAAGCAAGCCTGCAAAAGCAGTAAATGCTGATTTTTTAAGGACAATGCGCATGATGATCTCCTCGTTCATGACAATCCATCTGTAATTATATTTTTAATAAATGCGATTAGCAGGAGCTAAGCCGCATTACTATCACTTAAATGAATTTAAAATAAACTTCGAATTGCTGATATCAGCACTTTGACTAATTTGTAGTCAGATTTTGACTACAAATGAAATGAACAACGAATACGTCTTATTGAGCCAAGCTGTTTCATCATCGCTAAGAAAGGATTTACTTAGAAAAGCGCCTGATTAAAAGTATCGGCAAGCGCAGCACAAAGCCGATAAACAGCCGCGTATACATCCAAGTGAGTAATAGGTTGTCTCGCAAATAACGAAAGTGCGAAACACCCCCTTCATCTGTACTGAAATAAAGTACAGGTGCAGGCAAATTAACCACCTTCACACCGCGCCAACTTAATCGTATTGCGGCTTCAGGATCAAAATCAAAATGGCGCATCCAAGGCTGAAACCGCATTACCTTTCTAAGCGGGTCAATTGGATAAACACGAAATCCAAACAGTGAGTCACCAATCCCTGCCCATAAGGTTTCTACGTTCGCCCACCAGTTGGAAAGCTTGCGTCCCTGTACCCTGATGTTTGGTGCGCTGGCATCAAATATCGGTTTGCCCAATATCATCGCGCCCGGCTGCTTGATTGATTCAGCCATAAAAGTGGGAATCAGGTCTGGCGGATGCTGTCCGTCAGAATCCATCGTCAACACATGGGTATAACCTTCGGCGGCGGCTAAGTGCAACCCCTGTAATACCGCCGCACCTTTACCTTTATTTTTCGGCAAATGAATCACCCGTAAACCTGCATCTTCTTTAGCCATTTTTTGCAGGGTAACTTCAGAACCGTCGGTGCTGCCGTCAATTACCACCCATACCGGGTTCCAATATTGGCGAGCCGAACGGACAGTGTCATACACTTTTTCACCTGGATTGTAACTAGGAATAAGGACGAAATGGCTTGAAGAAGCAGTGATCATGACAACGCAGTTCCAGGTGATTTAGTGTCAGTGAAGCCGCCACATTGCTGAGTACTTGTAGCAATGTTAAGTTTTTCACTAGAAGGTGCGTGCGTTGAAGGTGTTAATGCCTGCAAAAAATAGTCTTCAAGCTCAGCTATAAAATGATGCGTATCTTGGGGCGGATCAAAACGTTTGCCCAATCTTACTTTGTAATTCACCGGCATGTTAGGTTTGCGAAACAAAGGCCAGCCTTTACTCAAATAAGGTGAGTCTGTTTCTATTAATATAGTTTGCACTGGCACTTTTGCCTGCATGGCGATCAGCGCAATGCTGCCTTTTAGCGCATTAATAGGTGGACTTATCGTACGGGTCCCTTCAGGGAATAGCAGCAAATGACTACCTGTTTTAAAATCCTCACTGGCTTGCATCACCATCTGGCGTATGGGTTCATTGGGGATATAGCGCGCCAAACGCGCACCCGCGCCTAAAAAGATATTGTGCATCAGCTCGGCCTTCATTACACAAGCCACATTCGGTAAACGCGAAATAATCATGACCGCATCCAGCAAACAGGGATGATTGGGCGCAATTATTAGCGGAGCGTCATCTCGCAGTACATCTAGTTCGGTTAAATCAAAGCGACAGCGCCGCGACAGACTTAAGCTGGCAAGATAAGCGCGAAAAGAAATCATGATGATGTATCGGCCTAAGCGGGTTGCAAAACGCTCTGGCAAAAGTGGATACAGAATAGTGGCCACTATTGTCCAGCATAAGCTCAAAAATCCCAGCCAAATCAAACCGAGATACAGCACGCCATAATCATATAACACAAGCAATTTATGTTGTATCGAGTTCATTTTATCTGTCGCTCGCAAGTTCTAGCCTACGACCAGCAGTTGCTTCAATTTCTAGCAACAGCTCCTGGCGACATATATCTGCCTGTATATAAACAGCTTTTATTGCACCGCCTATGTAGCGCTCGATTTCATCCCTCACCAAGTTTAAATCGGCCGCATGACGAATATATACCCTGAAATAAATGTTGTGCAAATCAAATTCCTGTTTGCCGAGCATGCGATTGGCTTCGGCGATGACCGCCTCCAAATTAACCAGGGTTTCCCTAGTTTGTGCTACTACATCTAATGGATGCAGTGTTTGATGGCCAACAATACTCGCAGTGCCTGATATGAACAATACCGCATTTTGCTTAGCATTCAATAAAGTCGCACGCGAAAAACTGGGAGTGCGTGGACCGTATTTTTCAGGGTATTCATACGCATTTACTTGCCTGGGATTTTCGATTTCTACTGTTGGTTGACGTCCTAATAGAAAAGCAACGGTCAGTGGGCCGCCCACCAGACCTAACGCACAGGCTGCTGGCAACTGATTATCTAATTCGCCGTTGTAAGCCAAAAATGCATCCTTGCGACCCACATTAAATTGGCGATAACGCTCTAGGCCATTACTTACGCCATTGATATCTGCCATGTAGTTCCAGAACCGATAAATAAAAGGATAATCAAGCCCTTGCATGAGCGCAAATATCTCACGGTAGGCAGACTCTGTGGCATGTTGTAATGACCCAAGCTCAGGTAAGGAAACGACCCCAAACAGTAAGTCGTTATCAAACCGATACTGAATTGCGCCTTTAGAACCGTAGCTTAATGGCTTTCCCAATAACAAAGCAGGATGACTCAACCATATCTCGCCAGACACATCAGCGCCAGCCAGAATAGGTGCTTGCAACTGGGCGATTGAAGTTCCTATCTTTTCTATTGTATTGCTGTCGGGTAGGGATTCAACAAAGCAGATGGCGCCAAGCAGGCTATCTTTCCAAAGTTGTGATTGTTGATCAACATCAGAAAAAGGCATGTGTGCGGTTTTTATGCCTATAGTCGGTAAACTCACTTGTTAGGTGTCTTTCTATTCAGTGTCATGCGGAAAATAATTGGAATGATGCTGAGTGGAGATGCATGAATGTAAGATTCTCTAATGTACAACCCAAGAATTATATCGCATCATTGCTTATGAATCCCTTGTGTGCCTATCGATTGACCATTTATTCAGGCCGAGATACAGCTTAAGCAATAATAACTTAACATTTCAGCCTATAAATAGATCTTAGCTGAGAGTCTTACGCTTCAGTATATATCTCGCTTTATCTTACATCCTACTCAATGATAACCACTTAGTGAGTGTTTTTATTATCGTCATCTTTGGTCTCACCATGTTCTTTGCGTTGCTTATTCACAATACGCGCTGCAACTTCCTCTTCCCTACCAGGATATTGATGTGATTGACGGAACTCTTTCACTAATTTTTTATATTCACGCTCTCGTTTAGGATTTGAACCTGCGGGCATGCTAGCTCTCCTCAAAATAAAAAGTTACTAATTCTTTTTATCTATTAAGTTGTACTTGCTTAGGAGAAACATAATCTAAATCAACAACAAGTCGTATCAGAGATGCGGTTAAATAGATGTAAGAATCGGACTACAAACAGACTTGCCTGAGGAGTTTTGAATCAATCAAAGTCGTCAGCTGTTGAATAACCAGGTGAATTTGAATCGTCATTTTTTTCAAAGCCATCGCGCTCTAACTTCAATCGATAGTCACAAGTTGGCAAATGGCCTTGTAAGCTACCATTGATTTTAGTCGTCACCACTTTACAATAAACACATCGATAGGTATTGGCCTGCCCTTCTACATGCTCTTGCGGGTAGTCAATGTAATACGATTTTTTCATATACCTAATTTACACCAAACCGAAAATAATCACTAGACCTCTTCCTGATAGACATTACTTTAAACCCCTATATAAAGTGGTTGACTGCCTGGTACCCGAAAATCCATATAGATACAAAAAAGGCTGTGAAATAAAGCACCGTTACTATCAACCAAAATAGAGAGAAAAATACCATCAATCCGTCGTCTTCTAGCTCGCCAATACAGTAAAACAAAATGGCCAAGCCTGGGATGGCATTATTGAATGGCAAAGGAATTGGGAATGGAACGGCCATCAGCAACCCTCCTGCTAGCAAAATCCATCCACTTACCTGCCGCCCTGTTTTACCAGTCACTAAATACTGCATTCGAGGACGTGTAATTTTGCGACAAAAATCAATTATTTTCAAACCCACACTAATCATGATTTGTAATGTTTTTTCGTGAAGTTCTAATTCACGTATACGTTTCGGTAGTACGGGTGATTCATGACCCCGTAACAATTGTAGCCCGAGCACTGCAAAGGTGAGGCCTCCTGCAATTGATATTGGCCCCAGTGGCAGTGGCTGCATGAAAGGCAGTACCAGAATAATCGCAATGAAAGCAAAAGCTGCTTCATCCAAGCTATCGATAAGCTCGCCTATGGTAATAGGGCGTTGTTTTGCCTGCATTTGAAATGCATGTAGCGTATTAACCAAGGTTTGATAATTGCACATAGAAGTAAATTTATAAATGGTAATATCTAGGTTGATATTAAATTGATTATGCATCTAGACTAGGACTCTAATCATGTTACCTCAAGACTAAGCGGCATTCACTTAATTTCCTAGAAACTTTCAATACGTAAATTAGCAATTTATAGATACTCATGACCTTACCAGAACAATGCAACAACCCCCTACATGGCATTACGCTAGAAATGGTAGTGGCTTCGTTATTTCACCATTATGGGTGGGATGGATTAGCTGAGCGTATACCTGTGAACTGTTTTTCCCATGACCCAAGTATTAAATCAAGCCTTAAATTTTTACGGAAAACACCTTGGGCACGTGATAGAGTTGAACGCCTTTATTTACTCATGCGACAAACAGCAAACACAAAAGATCATGAATTATCTTCACAGCCGGATCGGGCACTCACTCGTCTGTAGCCAATACCAAATTTAAATTAGGAAAGAATCATGCTGAAATTAATCAATAAAAATATCTTAACTGGGTTAATCACACTTTTGCCTGTGATACTCACGCTGTATTTACTTTACTGGTTTGTTTTGACCACTGAGACCATACTTGGCGGAGTAATCCGCAATGTGCTATCAGAGGAATTTTACCGGCCAGGGATGGGGGTAGTTGCTGGACTTGTAGTGGCTTTCTTAGTCGGGCTAATCATGCAAACCATTATTGCACGGCAAATACTTGCTTCTGTGGAGCGTCTGATGAAGCGACTGCCTGTCATTAAATCGGTCTACCTATCGATTCGGGATTTACTCGATTATTTCTCAGCAGAGAAAAGGAAAGACTTTGAACAGGTAGTTGCAATCACCATTGGTGATATGCAGCTGGTTGGGCTTGTGACGCAGACTGATATGTCCAAGATGCCTGCAGGATTGAATCCGAACGATAGTTTATTGGTTTATATTCCGATGAGTTACGGTATTGGGGGTTTTGCTGTGCTTGTTCCACGTAAAGCGACAAAGCCTCTTAAAATGAGCATGGAAGAAGCCATGCGTTTCACCCTCACCGCTGGCGTGACCGGTATTCAAAAGTAGGCAACGAGCAGACTAAATGTATTCAGTGCTCAATAGGTGCCTGAGCTGTCGCTGAAACAGCCTAGGTTTGGTTCGGTTCATCTGGTGATTTCTTTGGAATGACTGGATTTTGCAGAGCACAGACTTCCGTACCTGAAATACCATCAATTTCACCCGGCTCATAATATTGCGTCGTAAATGTCCAAGATTTTTCTTGGTTAAACTTAAACACCGCCATGCCAACTCCAAAGGTATTTTCCTTGTAATCAGAAATCCTGAACGCTAACGACATTTTATTGCCATTCGCTAGGGCTTTTCCAAAATAATTGGTATCGTTTTCTGTGCGGCCTGTGACGTCATATACATTGGCATTCTCACGACTGTTAATCTTATTCAATTTGAGTGTTAACGTGAATACATAGTCACCTACTTTGGTGTTGTTGCCTTTGCATGCATATACACCACTATAGTTTTTTTCATTATTATTTGCATTGTTTGCGTGAGTTAACGAAGTTGATAAGATTAAAACAGCGAGAAGTAATTTTTTTAACATAAAGTGAATGATATCTATCGTAATAAATGATGTGAAATGTAGCTATCGTAAAAAAGTACGAGAAGCTATAATTATATAACCGACTGAATTTTAATAGTAACTTAAAGTTTTAGTCACCCCTAAACACAGCCATTCAGTAGTAACGCTTTACAACCCTCATTAGAATACATCCAATCATGACGCCTCGCTTAAAAAACCTTAGCATCGCGTTGATATTCGCTACAGTCTTCGCCATCGCGCATTTTTTGCTGTGGGGTTTATTTAACCAGGCCTATTTGTTAATTGAAGCGCCCAAGGTCGTCAAAGGTTTTGCCTACAGTGGCTTTCAAAAAGACCAAAGCCCCTTACAAAGGATTTTCCCTAGCACGGCTGAATTAGCCAATGATCTCCAGCTTTTAAAGCCGCTAACTAATAAAATCAGGATTTATGATTCTCTGCAAAACACTGAGGTGATGGCGCTTGCAGAGCGATACAATATGAAAGTAACCGCTGGCGCTTGGATAGACGGTGACTTCAATGCTAATCGAAGACAAATTGATGCTTTAAAAGAACAGATCAAAACTTATCCTAATATTGAGCGGGCAATTATTGGTAACGAGGCCTTATTAAGGGCAGACTTAACGACAGCGGAATTAATTCAATATCTCGATGAAATGCGGACAGAAACTAATCTGCCTATTTCGACCGCAGAACCTTGGCATGTTTGGATTAAAAATCCAGAGCTAGTCAAACATGTCAGTTTTATTGCCGTTCACTTACTACCGTATCATGAAGGCATTCCCATTGAACAAGCGATCAATTTTACCAAACAAAGATACCAGGAATTATTGACTGCCTACCCTAGAAAAAAAATTGTCATCAGTGAAATTGGCTGGCCAAGCAACGGCCCTACCATCGAGGGCGCAGTCGCTTCACAAGTGAATCAGGCAAAGTTCGTGCGAGAGTTTTTAGCACTCAGCACCCAGCAAGATTTTGATTACTATTTAATTGAAGCATTTGACCAGCCCTGGAAAACCGAAATTGAAGGCTGGGGCGGCCCTTATTGGGGCATGTTCGATGCTGACCGCGTGCAAAAATATTCATTGCAAGGCGCAGTACCAGAAGATGAGCGCTGGCTAATCAAAGCACTATGGTCAAGCCTAATCGCCTTTATTCCTATTCTCATCATTGCTTACAGATTCAGTCATTGGCGCCTGGGTGGCAGACTATCTCTCGCCATATTGATTCAAATTTCTATTACCACGCTGGTAGTCGCGTGGAACTTGCCTAAGGACTACTACTATTCTGTTACCGACTTTTCGTTCCTGATTGCTCTGCTGATGGGCATGATGCTGACATCAGCGGTGCTGATGATTTATGGCGTTGAATTTAGTGAAGTCATGTTCAAGGGCAAATGGCGTCGCAACTTTTCAAGATTGCCTGCCTTACCAGCGGATAAAGAACCACTTGTTTCTATTCATTTAGCTTGCTACAACGAACCCCCAGAAATGGTGATTACGACTATTGAGAGCCTTGCTAAACTTCACTACTCCAATTACGAAGTCATTGTGGTGGATAACAACACTAGTGATGAAGCCAAATGGAAACCAGTTGAAGCCTATATGGCAAACTTACCAAGTCATTTTAAATTTTTCCATTTGCCCAAATGGCCAGGATTTAAAGCAGGCGCGCTGAATTTTGCTTTATCAAAAACCAATCCAAGCGCAGAAGTGATTGGTATTGTCGATGCCGATTATGAAGTGACCTCGGATTGGCTAACTGACTTAATTCCGCATTTTGTAGAACCGAATGTTGCAGTTGTGCAAGCACCGCAAGCGCATCGAGAATGGCAGCATAACTTCTTCCGCCGCATGAGCAATTGGGAATTCGAAGGGTTTTTCAAGATTGGCATGCATCATCGGCATGAACGCAACGCGCTTATTCAACACGGCACTATGACTTTGGTGCGGCATCAAGCGCTAATCAAAAGTGGGGCATGGTCAGAATGGTGTATTTGCGAGGATACCGAACTAGGTCTGAGGTTATTGGAAGACGGTTACGAACTGAGATATATTGATGATACTTTTGGCAGAGGTCTGACCCCTGGCAATTTCAGCGCGCTCAAATCACAACGTTTCAGGTGGGCATTTGGCGCCATGCAAATCTTAAAACATCACCTGCCAAAGCTACTAGGTAATTCGACGCTTAATTTTGGACAAAGGTATCATTTCATCACTGGCTGGTTTGGCTGGCTTGGCGATGCACTGCAATTAGCATTTACATTAGGCTCAATAGGCTGGACTGTGGCGATGCTGTTATTTCCACATGCCTTTAGCTTGCCAGTATCGCTGATGATTATTACCATCATTTGCTTCTTACTGATAAAAGCGGCCATGGGCCCTATCCTTTATAGAAAAACCATGCAATGCAAGTGGGTAGATATTTTAGGCGCCTCTGTCGCCAGCCTTGGCCTATCACATGCCATCGCTAAAGGCATCATCAGTGGCTTGATTAAAAAAAATGGCGTCTTTAAAGTCACGGCTAAGGGCAAAGTGGCCCAAAAAGACAGTGCTTTTGAATGGATTCAGCCGATTAGAGAAGAGGTGTTGCTGCTAGTGGCACTATTTGCGTCTGCTATCGCCATGTTGGTCACACGCGGCTTTAACAATGCAGATGCCCAAATATGGGTTGCGTTATTAAGCCTGCAATCCCTGCCTTATTTAAGTGCACTAGCCTGCCAGTTAATCTACTTAAAAGAGAATAAAAAAGATGTTTAACCGCAATCCTTTCCTATCCAATGCAACACAGTAATACTTACCGCCACTGGCTGAGAAGTTTCATTAGGTTCTCTGCCTACCTATTTGCGTTTTTTGTATTGGCACTTGCGATATGGGTGCCCAGCAAGTTTGGTGAGCCCTCGTTGGAACAGTTGCTATATCACGCGCAATTTGGCACTGAAGGACTGTTAGATACTGACGCTATCATCATTGAAAGCTTTGTTATTTGGTGCATAGCCACACCGTTAATCAGTGCTTTTCTCCTAATAATCATCGAGTATTCCATTGCCCTGTTTTTGGTTTATGACTCTACCCATTGGATTACACGACCAGCACGCGCAGGCAATGTCAATGGATTAAAAGTGTTCTATTGGTTTATTGGGCACCGCGCGCCCTTCTACGCCATGCTCGGTGCATGTATCTATTTTTGCTTTCAATTTTCAGCCAGCGTATTTGTCTATCAGTTACTTGGCAAAGATTATTTTGCAGAGCATTATTTAAATCCAGCATCAGTCAACATACTGCCGCCTGCTCAACCTAAGAATCTTGTACTCATCTATGTCGAAAGCCTAGACAACACCTATAAACACAAGGAAATATTTGGTAAAAATTTACTCGCCAGTTTAGACAAGTTGCCTGGTACCAGCTTCCCGTCTTACAGGTCTGCCCCAGGAAGTTGGTGGACCATCGCGGGCATCACCGCTACGCAATGTGGATTACCGCTGAAAAGCATCACCATGTACGACGGCAACGATCAAGGCCAAGTCATCAAAAGTTTCTTACCGAATGCAGTTTGCCTCGGTGATATCTTGCACCAAGCAGGTTACTGGAACGTATACATGGGCGGTGATGCCTTGGCGTTTGCGGGCAAAGGTATGTTCTTTAAAAATCATCACTATGACGAGGTGCTGGGTAGAGATGAGCTAGTCAGTCAATTACAAAATCCGGGGCTTAATTACTGGGGGCTGTATGACGATGATTTATTCAAACTCGCTAGAGAAAAACTGGTTGAATTACACACGTCCAACCAACCATTTAACCTGACCATCACCACCATCGATACACACGGGCCAGATGGACATTTTTCTAAATACTGCAAATCGAAAGGCGCGAAGTCGTTTGAGTCTATCGTCGAATGCACCTCTGAACAGGTTTCCGCATTTGTTATGTTTATGAAAAAAAATAACTTCCTGAAAGACACCAACGTTGTCATTATGGGTGATCACTTGGCCATGGAAAACCCAGTATATGGTAAGTTACATCAAGTCAAAGAGCGCCTCATTTTTAATAAATTTATCTCAGCTAAACCCGCCTCAAGAAACCGAGATGTAATACTGCCTTTTGATATGTTACCTAGCATATTAGATTTTATTGGTTTCAAGGTTGAGGGGGGTAAGCTTGGCTTAGGCGTCACAGCGTTTTCAAGCGAAGATTTCTCTGCCAAATTACTGAATTATGAAGATATGAACAACAATCTTTTAAATAAATCAGATAAGTACCTTGAATTATGGAGTACCCAATGACCACTAAAAC
>JAKFEP010000148.1:0-1783 GCA_036675645.1 Methylotenera sp.
AGATGACGTGCCTGAGATGACCGTAGATATTGGTTCGCAAGCGATTGGTATTGCCCAACTGTTAAAACTGGCAGGCTTGGTAGAAAGTACCAGTGAGGCTAATCGCGCGATTGAACAAGGCGGTGTGAAGTTAGATAGCGAAAAAATCACGGATAAAAACTTGCAACTCAATAAAGGCATGACAGTAGTAGCGCAGGTGGGTAAGCGTAAATTTGCAAAAATTACACTAAGCTAAAAACTTTACCTAACTAGCTTTACATGGTTTTTTTCTTAGGAAAGTTGTGTATGACTGATGCTTTTACAAAGTTATCCTGGTAAGGGTGTGTGTTGTTGTTGTAAAGGTTAGCAATCTTCTTAACGTACATGCGCGTTTCTGGGTACGGCGGAACGCCTTTATATTTGTCTACTGCACCTTCTCCTGCATTGTACGCTGCTGCTACTAACTCAACATCGCCTTTGTAATAAGCCAGCAACCAACGTAAGTAAGCTAGCCCACCTTTAATATTATCTTCGGCTTTATAAGCGTCCTTTACACCAAAGCGTTGTGCAGTTTCTGGTATCAGTTGCATCAAACCCTGCGCATTTTTTACGGAGGTGGCTTGTACATTAAAGCCTGACTCAACCGCAATAAATGCCATTACTAAATTAGTATCGATTTTGTAACGCGGTGCAAGTTTATTGACCAACTTTAATACGTGGCGTTGCGAATAAAATAGCGCAGCCGTTTTTTCTGAGATTCCTCTTCGTTCTTCAGTGTCGGTTGCATCAACTGAGCTAGCTTTTGCAACTGGTGGGTCAGGCAGTAGGCAAGTTGGCAAGGTGGAAGTTGATTGCACCTCTGAAATTCTTGCTACTGATTGTTGCGCGCTGCTATGCCCTTGCTCGGCGGCTTTGGCATAAAGCTGAGCGGCAATACTTTTATCTGCAGAAATGCCTTTACCATTCTCATACATCCAAGCCAGAGCAAAAAGGGCATCGGCATCACCGGTTTTTGCTTGCTTACAATAGTTAGCGACAACTTCAGCATAACTATTTGGGGAGCCATCAATGCGGTTAAACTTAAATGCCATTGCCACCAAAGCCGCATTTGGGTTGTTTAGTGAAGGTTTGGTATTCTGTTTATTTAAAATTTCGGTAGATAAGGTTTCTGAATTGCTAACGTTATCTTGTTTGTTGTGCGATAGTGCAGTTTCGTTAGCAAACACAATAGCGCAACTAAGCAAGCCAGTTGCTAACAGCAGGGCTTTAGGAAACAATAAGCAAACAGACTTTGAGTGCATGTACCAACATCCAACGATTATATAGTATTGAATTATAACAATATGCTATAAGGCATCTATGGCCCGTTCGGGCTACATTCTGTTAGATAACACACCAAAAAAACGATATTGATCGCGACTTAAATGAGCTATTAAGTACTAAGTCACTAATCATGTAGTTGTAATAAATTTGTAATTTTTCAATTTGGGGCTTGACCTAATCCTAAGCCTCTGTAAAATGCGCGCCTTCGCTTGAGATTCAGGCGAAAAGCGCAACGCAAAATACGGGTTAAGAAATAAATATAAATTAGTTTAAATTTAACCTTGACCAGCTCGCAAAGCTCTGTATAATGCGCGCTTCGCTTGAAACAACGCAGTAAATAAAAACGTTTTCAAGCACTGCTCTTTAACAATATGAACGACTGATAAGTGTGGGTGTTTGTGGTTAAGACACTTGCATAGACGCAACGAATGCTTAGGCGCAAGCTTGGGAATGTTTTGTTGTTTGGTTTATGTGAGACTCA
>JAKFEP010000103.1:0-12667 GCA_036675645.1 Methylotenera sp.
GGCCGATGAAGCATGGCACACTGGTGATTGCATTTATTGAAGACCCTGATGGGTATAAAATCGAGTTTATTCAAAAAGGTAGTATCCAATATCCACTTTAGTGGATATTGGCAAAATATAAGTGCCACGATAGGTGGATATTCAAGTAAATGGTATTTCCGCAAATAAGAGCGCAACAATATGTCTTGGGTTTTATACTTGCTAGAATGTAATAACGGCGCTTATTACGCTGGCATTACCAACGATTTGCCTGCGCGGTTTGCTGCGCATTCGTCTGGCAAAGGCGCACGCTATACACGCGCCAACCCACCCATTAAAATCATCGCTTCAAAATCATATGTGGATAGATCTACCGCTAGTGTTGCCGAGGCGCAATTAAAAGCACTGCCTAGAAGTAAGAAACTTGGCTATTTTGAGCTAGAAAATGAATAAGCCAGCCTTAATACTTGCTGTACAGGCCGCCCTAGATGGCGATTGGGACAAATCGCACAAAATCGCGCAAGATTACTCGGACACAATGGCCAATTGGATACACGCGGTATTGCATAAAATTGAAGGCGATGAGTGGAACAGTAAGTATTGGTATGCTAGAACGAACGGCAAAAAATATGACGATTTTAGCGATGCAACTGAAGAGTTAGTTGCGATTCAAAACAGCCTAAAATAATAAAAAACAGATGCCCTGCAGACCTTATGGATATTGGTCTGCAGGGCGCTCCATTTCAATATCTGTAGTGTTGATAAACCTAAATCACATCGTAGCTTGAGTGAATGTTTGGCACTTCCGGTTTGCTGCTAATCTTGTACCAATCGACTTTTCGCGTAATCACCATCACCAACGCCAATAAGCCAAACACCAGCAAACTGCCCATTAACAGCGCGTTATCTTCGGATTGTAAGATTCCATACAACGCGCCATACAATGCGGTTAGCAGGGTAGCAAACACAAAGCCATTAGCTTTGCTTTTCAATACAAAGCTTAAGTAATAGCCCAGCAGTAATACGCAGGCGCTACTAGCAGTCAGGTAAGCGCTGGCAAAGCCAATTTGCTCGGCTAAAGAAACTAATAGCAGGTAGAACATGGCCATGGATAGCCCAACCATGGTGTATTGTGCGGGGTGGATACGCAAGTTTTTTAAAATTTCGAAAATAAAGAAGCCAGCAAAAGTCAGGCCGATAAATAACAAGCCATATTTAGTGGCACGGTCGGCTTGGCTATACACGTTAATGGGTTCGACAAAACCAATATTTAGCGACTCTAAATTTTGATTTTGATCGTTATTCAACTGGTTTAAAAAAGTTGCTTGGTTGTTGCTGGAAAGGGATGACACCGCCCATTTTGCGCTAAAACCACCCGCGTTAACAGTTTGCGTACTGGCTTCTGGTAGAAAACTGCCACCAAAATGCGGATGTTGCCAGCTCGATTGCAGTGCCACTGCATTATTGCCTGCGATAGGCGCAAAGTTAAATTGCTCGGTACCACGTAAATTTAGATTGATTTCAAACGCAACTTTCTTATCCGCGGTGTGTTGCAACATGCCAATCGGTGCATGAATGCCATTGCCTAACGCTTTTAATTGGCTACCTTGCTCAAAAGCCAAATTTTGGTTGCCCCAAGCGATGCTAGGGCTACTAGTTATACCGCGCGGGTCGCTAATGCCCATGCTCAAATAAGCGGCTTGCATGGTAAGGGTACTATTGTTGTGGTAAGCAGTAAGTTTAATATTGGCAGGTAACACAAAATTACCTTTGATATTGCCATTTAATTGGTAGGTTAGCGCTTTGTAAATGCCGAGTTTTTTAAACTCGTTAGTAAAACCGCCCTCTAAATTTAGCTGGTCTGGCAGAATCACGGCTTTGCGTAATTCGCGCTTGGCTTCAGTCTTATTAAAACCATTTTCTATAACGGTTTCGGTGAAATCCTCATAGTAAGGAATCACCAGCACAGGACCAATAAGCATTTGCTCGCCTGCAGAGCTTTTGGCAATTTGCGCTTTCACATCTTGTTGCCGCTGTTGCCGCTCTAAAATAATATCATTCACATAACTCACTGCAATCGACATAAGCGTAATTAGCGCCAGCATGCCGATGATTTTAAAAATAAAAGTTCGATTCATGATTAACCCCGTAGGTATAGTAGGAGTTGGCAGAATATTAAAGTTAAATGAAGGGGTGATGTGGTTGTGTGAAGCGAATGTGAAGTCAACTTAAAACGGCTTTGCTTGTTAATACGGCGTTAAAAAATCACTCAAAATCCTCATGTATACCCCATACATTCCGTTTTTTCGCTCTTTTTTGCCTTGTCTTAACTGCGCACACTCGTTTTTACGAAATTAAGTTTTGGGTAGCATGAAAATTGCTATCACGCCCCCATCGGCATGGGTACTTAAAGTTACGCTGCCACCATGCAGTTTGGCCACTTCTTGCACAAAATTCAGGCCCAATCCAGTGCTTTTTTGATGCGTCCTCGGGCGGGGTAATGAGTAAAATTTATCAAAGACTTTATCTAACGCATAGTCGGGAATGCCCACACCTTGATCTTGTATGCAGATTTGAATGTGATTAGCTTCTTCTAAAACGTTTATCTGAATTAAGTTATTTGTTGCGCTAAAATCCAGTGCGTTTTCTAGTAAGTTATAGATGGCCTGCCCCAACAAAAACCCATCAGATTTTATAAAAATATCTTTTCTGCAGGCCGCGCTGATATTGACCTGTAACGCCTGTGCTTTCTCGGCTAAATGCTTGATTTGGGTTTGAATTAAATCATGTAAATTCACATCGCTTACTTGGCTGAATTGTTGTTGATGCTCTAGCGATGCCAAGCCCAACATGTTTTGAATAATAGTTTGCACGCGGCTAGATTGCGTCTTGATTTGCGTTAAGAATCGCGTCTGGTCGGCAGTAGGCATGCTGGGCGAAATCAGCTCTAGTGCGCCTTGTATAGCAGTGATTGGGCTTTTTAGTTCATGCGTTAGATGTTGCACATTCTCTTGTATATATTGTTTACCATCCAGCTCGTTGCGCATGCTTTGCATGGAAGTGGCCAGCTCACTTAGTTCATCGTTGCTAGAGGTTGGAGCAATTGCCTTTTCACCTTTGGAGACCTTAATGGCGTATTCACGCAAGGCGTTAATTTTGCGGGTAAAGCGCCAGGTAAATAGCGCGCCAATAATAATCGAAAGCACCAGCAGCAATACCCCCCAGCGCATAATTTTATGTTGTGCCCGCTCGATAAACGGCAACAAAGTGCGGTTAGCCTTGGCTACAGTCAGGCTACCGATAATCCTGTTACCGTCTTTAATGGGCGCTGCAATATACATCACCGTGTCGCCTTTCTTGCCGCCTGCAACTGCTGGGCTAGAACGCACGCCATATTTGCCACGCAGTGTAAGATGCACATCATTCCAGCGCGAGTAATCCTGTCCGAGCGCCAGATTGGCGGAATCGAAAATGACGATACCTTTGCTGTTGGTGATGTAAACGCGGTAATCAGCTGATTGCTTTTTCACGCCCCAGATATTGGCTTTAGTAGCTCTCGCTTTATACTGCGCCAAACTTTGCGCAAAAGCGCCAGTTTGAATATTGCCGGCTATCACCTCAGGCGCAGCAAGTTCTGCTAATACATTGGCGGTGTCTACCAGTGTATCTTCCATGGCTTGGCGCACCCCAGGTTTGACTTCATCTACAAAAATAATCAGCACAAACCAGGCAGCTAACCCTACTAATACAAAGTAACCCAGGAATATTTTTAAGCTGATTTTCATGGGCCATTAAGTCTGCAAGCTATAACCCATGCCGCGGTGTGTGACGATTATTTCACTGTTAGCATCTATTTGTCGCAATTTTGCACGCAGTGTTTTAATGTGCGCATCTACGGTGCGCTCTAACGAATCTTCTGCATTCACCCACACGACATCCATCAGTTGATTGCGCGAAAACACGCGCTTGGGCTGCAAAATTAAAGTTTTAAGCAGCAAATATTCGTAACGTGTTAAGTTTAAATACTGCCCGCGATATTGAATGCTGCAAGCGGTTTCATCTAATTGTAAGAGTTGATTTTTTGGTGCAGTATTATTCGAGCTGCGTCGCAAAATCGCGTGAATACGCGCCACCACTTCGCGCGGGCTAAACGGTTTAGTCACATAATCGTCCGCGCCAATCTCTAAACCCACAATGCGGTCTACCTCGTGGTTGCGTGCTGTTAAAAATAAAATAGGAATGCTTGAAACAGCGCGTATTTTCTGACATACAGCAAATCCTGTCATATCAGGCAGGCCCACATCCAGTACGACAAAATCAAAGTTGTTTTTTTGCATTTCCGCCAGGGCTTCATGACCCAGTAGATGATGCGTTGTGTCAATGCCTGCCTCTTTGCAAGCATAAATCAGAGTATCGGCAATAGCGGTTTCGTCTTCTATGATGAGCACATGTGGCATGCGGCTATTTTAGATGAGATTACGTATTTTTATGTAAATTTAGTGGACGTAAACAAAAACAGCCCACACTTGCGGGCTGTTTCATTTCACTACAATTACTTCTTGAAAGTATTAGCGGATTAAAATAATCCGGCTAGTAAGGAGTAAGTGATCAAGATGCGTTAGATAGGGTAGCGTACTGCAATTCACCTTTAATAATCACAAAGTGTGCATCTTGTTTGCTGTTGTCTTTTTGTACAGCATCACGATACACCCATACCGAACCAACACTTGCTCCAGAAGTGTCTTTAAGCGTTTGTATTTCATCAGGCTTGCCAAAATTGTAGCCCAATTGATCTGTTCTTGTTTTGGCTAATACTTCGTAAAATTCCGCAGATGAAATAGCCTTGCCATTATTGTTTAATCCTTCATGAAAACCTACTGCATTGGCCTGCAAACTTGACACTGCTAAGCCGCTAATTAGTAGGCTCTTGATAACTATATTGTTGATGAACTTTTGATTCATGATTTTTATCTCCTTTTGTAAAGAGACTATATTGTAACCAGCGCATGTTACAGCCTGATGGCACGCATGTAACTGGAATGTAAGGCTAGGCTTGAATAATGGTGAACAGGATGTAAATAAGTGGTTTGCCTGTAAATTTTGATTAAAACATATGCCCTGTAAGTTAATAGATAATTGCTTACAGGGCATGACTTAATTAGTTAAGGCTATCAATAATTAAGGGAAAGCGGGCATGGTTGGTTCAGTTCCTTCACTGATGGCTTTTGGGTAGCGATCTTTAATTAGCTTCTCAATGGCCTCGATACGGCTACGCGGCACGTCTACCATCATCAAAAACTTGCCGCTTTCAATGGCTGGTGCAAATCGTGTAATTTGGCTGTTGGCGATACTGCTGCCCACCATGCTTGATATCCATGCACCAAGGCCGGTACCAATTAAAAAGGTAGCTAAAATCGTGCCACCACTTAGTACCATTTCACCTGGAAATGCAAAGATAAACACGCCCAAAAGAATTCCGGTCAGCCCTCCAAAGAACATGCCGCGTTCTAGCGCAGGTACGAAATCGCTTTTTTGCAGAAACGATGCTTCTGGTAGGCCTTCGAGTGGGACGCCGCGCTTGCCTAGTACATGGATGTGGTGCTGGTCTACCCGTGCCAGTAAAAGATCGTCGACTATTTTTTTGGTAGTTTCAATCCCGGGGACTAAAAAATACATACGTTTCATGACTATTCTCCTCCATTAACACCTTAAGTTATTAAGGTGGCGCAGATACCGCCAAATGGTGAGAGCGGACAGTCAAGATTCAGTCACGCATCTATCTTTTAAACACAAATGGCAAGCATCAACGCCTACCTGGATAAATCATTATTGCTAATTTTTGACAGCGTATTTACTCGAAAAGTTCGTTCGGGTGGATACACACCGACAATGCGTCTGCGTTACATAATTCTTCACAAACAGGTCACAAAGCCACATGCGGTAATGTGTTAGTATTGCAGATTGTCCATCAATAAAGGAAAGTCACAATATGCACGTTAGCTATGAACTCGCACAACAAATTGTAGATAAAGCGGTAGAAAAGTCGAAACAGATCGGCGTTAAAATGTGTATCGCCATTTTAGATTCCGGCGGTAACCTGAAAAGCTTTACCCGCATGGATGATGCTTGGGTTGGCAGTATTGACATCGCCATTAAAAAAGCGAAAACAGCCTGTCATTTTGCCATGCCTTCCGGCGAAATCGGTAAGCTTTCACTGCCTGGTCAACCACTTTATGGTATTGAACATTCTAACGACGGCTTGATTACATTCCCCGGTGGTTTGCCGATTGTCGATAACGAAGGCATGCTAGTTGGTGCCATTGGCGTGAGCGGTGATTCGGTCGAAAACGACCATATTGTGGCGCAAGCAGGTGTCGATGTAGCGGGCGTTTGCAATATGCCTAAACATCCATGGCGCACATAAATTTGTGTAATTTTTGGAATTAAAACAGCAATAAAAAAGCGCACTTTGTGCGCTTTTTTATTGCCTACAAACCCAAGCTGCTCTACTTTAGAGTTAAAGCAGCGATTATCAATCAACCAAAAAAATCTTTTGCTTTATCTACCCAGCTTTTGTTTTTTGGGCTGTGCTTACCTGCATCGGCTTGCGTGCTGATGTCAAATTCACGCAGTAAATCTTTCTGCTTTTCAGTCAATTTTACTGGTGTTTCTACCACCACATGCACCATCAGGTCGCCATTGTCACTTTGGCGTAACGGTTTAATGCCTTTACCTTTTAACCTGAATACGCCACCCGTTTGAGTCTCGGCAGGAATTTTCATTTTGGCAGAGCCGCCTAGAGTTGGCACTTCTATCTCGCCTCCCAATGCTGCGGTACTAAAGCTAATCGGCATTTCGCAATGTAAATTGCCGCCATCGCGTTGGAATATTGGGTGTTGTTTCAGATGCACCACCACATACAAATCACCCGTAGGTCCACCATTGACACCAGCTTCACCTTCACCAGTCAGTCGGATTCTATCGCCTTCATCTACACCAGCAGGAATTTTCACCGATAAGGTTTTATTCTGTTTTACACGCCCAGCGCCACTACAAGTAGGGCAGGGGTCTTTCACCATTTTGCCGTTACCGTGGCATTTTGGGCAGGTTTGTTGTACTGAAAAAAAGCCTTGTTGCATGCGTACTTGGCCGTGACCACCGCAAGTGGTGCAGGTGACAGGCTGTGTGCCTGGTCTTGCGCCATTACCTTTACAGGTTTCGCAGGTGGTTTGCACCGGGATGCGGATCTTAGTTTCAGTGCCCTTGGCTGCTTCTTCCAAGCTGATTTCCATGTTGTAGCGTAAATCTGCACCGCGATATACATTATTACGTTGTCCGCCAGCGCGTCCACCACCAAAAATATCGCCAAAAATATCGCCGAATGCATCACCAAAACCCGCGCTACCGAAACCACCTGCGCCCGCGCCTTGCTCTACGCCAGCATGGCCATATTGGTCATAAGCGGCACGCTTTTGATCGTCAGACAGCATCTCGTAGGCTTCTTTCGCCTCTTTAAATTGTTCTTCTGCCTTAGGGTTGTCCGGGTTGCGGTCAGGGTGATATTTCATCGCCAGTTTGCGATAAGACTTCTTTATTTCTTCTTCTGAGGCATCTTTGTTCAAGCCCAAGACTTCGTAGTAATCTCTTTTTGCAGCCATTTTTTATCCAGTTACTTTAATCAAAATGTTGAGTTAGGCATAGACAAAAGCCACGATGGTCGTGGCTCTTATCTTGCTCGTTAATCGCTAACTTTCAACATTAGTCTTTTTTCACTTCCTCGAACTCAGCATCCACCACATCGCCATCGACGGTTTTTTCACCTTCCTGGCTTGGCTGTGCGCTTTGTGTATTGTTTGCTGCCTGTTCTGCTGCATACACTTTTTCACCCAGTTTTTGCGATGCTTCTGTCAGCGCATTTGTCTTGGCTTCAATGGTGTCTTTATCATCGCTTTGCAACACTTCTTCCACATCTTTAATGGCGGTTTCGATGGCCGTTTTTTCAGCTTCATCTAACTTGTCGCCATGCTCAGCCAGTGATTTTTTCACGCTGTGCACCATGCCGTCTGCGGCGTTACGCGCGTCGACCAACTCACGGTATTTTTTATCTTCATCCGCATATTTAATGGCATCTTCTTCCATTTGCTGAATTTCCGCTTCAGACAAACCAGAGTTCGCTTTAATGGTAATTTTATTTTCTTTACCAGTGGCTTTATCCTTGGCAGAAACGTGCAAAATACCGTTAGCGTCAATGTCAAACGTCACTTCAATTTGCGGCATGCCACGTGGTGCGGGTGGAATATCGCTTAAATTAAATTGACCCAGCGATTTGTTGCCGCTGGCCATTTCACGCTCACCTTGCAGAACTTGAATCGTTACTGCATTTTGGTTATCTTCCGCAGTTGAGAACGTTTGTGCAGCCTTGGTAGGAATCGTGGTGTTTTTCTTGATGAGTTTCGTCATCACGCCACCAAGTGTTTCGATACCAAGTGACAGTGGCGTTACGTCTAATAACAATACGTCCTTTACGTCACCTTGCAATACACCACCCTGAATCGCTGCACCAACTGCCACTGCTTCATCTGGGTTAACGTCTTTACGTGGCTCTTTACCAAAAATTTCTTGCACTTTCTCTTGCACTTTTGGCATACGGCTTTGACCGCCAACCAAAATCACGTCAGTAATATCGCTTGCTGAAACACCAGCATCTTTAATGGCTGTACGGCAAGGCGCAATCGTGCGTTCTATTAAATCGTCTACTAAAGACTCTAATTTTGCGCGGGTAATTTTCACCACCAAGTGCTTCGGACCAGTTGCATCAGCAGTAATGTAAGGCAAATTCACTTCCGTTTGCGTAGCACCAGATAGCTCGATCTTGGCTTTTTCTGCCGCTTCTTTTAAGCGTTGTTTCGCCAATAAATCGTTGCGTAAATCCAGGCCATTTTCTTTCTTGAATTCATCCGCTAAAAAGTCGATGATGCGGTTATCAAAGTCTTCACCACCTAGGAATGTATCACCATTGGTAGAGAGCACTTCAAATTGATGTTCGCCATCAATATTTGAAATCTCGATGATAGAGATGTCAAAAGTACCACCGCCTAAGTCATACACGGCAATCTTGCGGTCACCTTCTTGCTTATCCATACCGAACGCCAGCGCAGCTGCAGTCGGTTCATTGATAATACGTTTTACGTCCAAGCCTGCGATACGTCCCGCATCTTTAGTTGCTTGACGTTGGCTGTCGTTAAAGTAAGCAGGCACAGTGATTACGGCTTCAGTCACTTCTTCGCCTAAATAATCTTCAGCGGTTTTTTTCATTTTGCGCAAAACTTCAGCCGAAATTTGTGGTGGCGCCATTTTTTGGCCGCGCACTTCTACCCATGCATCGCCGTTATCGGCTTTGGTAATGGTGTAAGGCATCAACTGGATGTCTTTTTGTACTTCTTTTTCTTCGAAACGGCGGCCAATCAAGCGTTTCACTGCGTACAACGTATTTTTTGGATTAGTCACTGCTTGGCGTTTAGCTGGTGCGCCCGCTAAAATTTCGCCATCTTCTTGATAGGCAATAATAGACGGTGTGGTGCGTGTGCCTTCGGCATTTTCAATCACACGTGGCTTGCCGCCTTCCATCACAGCGACGCAAGAGTTTGTTGTCCCTAAGTCAATACCAATAATTTTTCCCATGTTAGTTTTCCTTAATCAATCTTTAAAATTTAATCAACTCGAGCTATATGACTACAAAGCTAGCGGTTGAAGTATGAATTTAATGTGGGGTAGGTTTTTAACTTTTCAATAGCCTTACAATAATTAAGGCTATTTTTTTAAAAGTTTATTTTGCAACCATCACTAATGCTGGCCTCAATACGCGGTCATTCAGCGTATAGCCTTTTTGTAGCACGCTGGTCACAGTATTTGGCTCACCACTGTTTTCTAGCATTGAAATCGCTTGGTGTTTATTCGGGTCAAACTTCTCACCAACCGGGTTGATTTCGGCAATATTAAATTTCTCGAATACTGCACCAAGTTGCTTCACAGTCAGTTCCACGCCATTTTTGTAGCTTTCCACGTCGGCGTTACCGACGTTTAAAGCAGCGTCTAAGCTATCCTTGACTGCCAATAGCTCGTTTGAGAATTTCTCTAGTGCAAATTTACGTGCTTTATCAATGTCATCCATTGCGCGGCGGCGAATATTTTCACCTTCAGCTTTGACATATAGCACGCTGGCTTTGGCCTCTATTAATGCGGCTTCCAGCGTTGTAATTTTCTCTTCAAGCGTTGGCTCGGCGACTACTTCTGGCTGATTCTCTTGTGTAGGCTGTTGATTGTCTGATTGACCATTATCTTTCTCGTCTTGCATGCGTTCCCCCAAAATCTTAATAACGTTCTATTAACACTACCCAGAAAATGGGGATAGTGCGGTTGATTTCAAGGGCTTTTTTATAATTAGTTAAATATAATCGAGAATAAAGTGATGGCCTGCAGACTAATGCCCATGCACCCTGCAGGCTAGACAAGGTGTACTTAGATATGGAGGGTTAAGGAGCCAGCGTAAACCCTCCTTAACTATTGAGGTATGAGCTTTCCGGAAATAAGCTGAATACGATCCCCTTCCTGAAAGGGTGGTCGCGTCTTACTCTCGTGAGCGGTATAGGAACCGTCGTCTAAACGCACTGTAGTTTGCCAGACCCCTTCAGGCCATTCATCCCAAGTGTTGATGTGAGGACCATTCATATCAACCCCGTCTACTGGCTCGCGGGATGCCTCTGCAAAAGTGATTAAATAAGCGGAGTCTGGCGACGGGGGAGTCCGGTTAGCTGCCGGAGCCAGTTGACGAACATTTGTAACTACTCCGCAACCTTTACATGGGACATCGCCCGTGATCTTTTTTATTTCCGTCTGTGATTCGGGGATACTCAGATCCAGTCCTTCAGCAGAAATAATGGACGAAAAAGAAAGGCCAATCAACAATACTAATAACCGTTTCATCAAATTCTCCAGTCAATTTGGCGATAGGGGACAAGCCACGATTAATTCCACCATTGTTCAAGCTCAACCATTACATTAGCAACACTTGGTGTTTTGTCAATGCCACCTAAATTAATTGCTGGTGCAAATTTCCCTGCCATCACGCCCGTTAGCACAGGATTTGTGTCAGTATAAATGGCGACGGTGTGAATGTTGAGCGCGGCGGCTAGGTGCGATAAACCGGTATCGACACCAACAGCAGCTTTGGCATTGGCAATGATGCCAGCAAGCGCAGTAAGACCTAGCTTAGGCAATACCACCGCATTGGATAATTGATTCGAAATCAATGTTGCACGCGCATGTTCAGCATCGCTCGCCCAAGGCAACACCATATTCAGGTTTTGTAGCGCGAGTTGATTGCCTAACGCTATCCAATGTTCCACTGGCCATAACTTACTGTCACGGCTGGTACCGTGCAAGGCAATCACATAATTTGACTGCAAATCACTGGTATGTGGATGAATGACTCTTCGCTCTGTCGGCAGCCCATAATCTGGCGCATCGGTTGGAATTTCATAACCTAAGCTTAATGCACAAAGCGTACGGTTACGCGTTACCGCATGTTGTTGATAAGAAATCGCATAGGTTTTATCGTAGAAGTAGCTGGCAAGCGGCTCGCGGATGGACTGTTTATTGTAACCATGTTTCGTGCCGTGTGCGTAACGCATGGCAAGTGCGCTTTTAAGTAACCCTTGGGAGTCGATAATGGCATCATAATGATTCTGTTGAATTGTTTGTTTAAAGGCAGTAATTTCTTGCCAAGTTTTATGGCTAAATATCTGTTTTTTCCAGCGCCGTAACGCCAGCGTAATCACATTGCTGACACCAGGGTGCAGACGCGGAATGTCAGAAAATGATTCCTCGACTAACCAATCTATCTGCCAATCCTGATGCGCCTGTTGGGCATGCTGCAAAATGTCGTTGACCACCGGTAAATTGTGGATGACATCGCCCAGCGAAGAAGTTTTAACCAGCAAAATCCGTTTCATCACGTTATTTTCGCATACAATTGATTTTTTGCCATTTTGAAGTCGTTAAGTCGCTCAAAACTTACACAATTGCGCTTTGCTTTTTTAATTTTTAAAGTTTTTCCCTATGGTGGGGTGCAACGCGACATGCTTCGCATCGCCATTGATTTGGTTGGGCTTGGGCACAAGGTGCACATTTTAACAGGCGAGTGGCGGGGTGACACGCCACCTGCTGGTGTGACCTATGAGGTGCTGTCTACGCATGGCTGGTTAAACCACCAACGGCATGTCAATTTAATTACATCGATGCAAGCCAGATTAGCGCAAAGTCAGTTTGATTGTGTGGTGGGCTTTAACCGCATGCCGCTTTTAGATGCTTATTTTGCTGCTGACCCTTGTTTTGCTGCGCGACAGGTGAATCCGTTTTACAAACTAATGCCGCGTTATCAATTCTTTGCTAACGCCGAGCAAGCAGTGTTTGGTTGGCAAAGCCACGCTGATATTTTATTGTTAACTGAACGTGAGCGAGCGATTTTTCAACGTTATTACGCTACGCCTGATGCAAGATTTCATTTAATTCCACCCAATTTACCCTTGGTTAAGTTTGCTGGCCTCGACAAAATAGCTTGCAGGCAATACTTGCGTGATGTGTTTCATCTTCCGCAAACTGCACGCATCGTGTTAACCGTGGGCTCGGC
>JAKFEP010000145.1:0-1779 GCA_036675645.1 Methylotenera sp.
TAAAAATTGATCATCTTTGCGTTTATCGCTCGCACGTTTAATAAAATGTGCCGCACGGTAAAAATTGTTGCGATTAAATTGATTCAGCTTGCGCTCGACTATTTCACGCCGTGCGCCTCCGGTGGTATGCGGCAAACTTTCTAAGCGATAATCTTCTTCAATGGCATCGGCAATTAAATAAATGTTAATGTCTTTGTGTTGTGCTAAATATTCGCTGAAGCGCGTGTGGTCTTGACTGGTATTGCTGAATACTGCATAAGCCTGCAATTTTGTGCCATGCCAGAACCCAGCGATTAAACTGGTGTTGGTGGCGCACAAAATTAATTTTTTGGGGTTGTTTAACATTAAATTTTAAATCAGTTAAAACTTCATCTTACCAAACGAATCGTAGACAGGGCCCAGCACTGACATCATGATAAAGGCCAGGATTAAGCCCAAAAATACGGTGAGTGCCGGCTCTAATAACTTGAGCATTTTTTGCATCATCTCATTTACATCCCTGTCGTAAAAATAGCTGACATTCAACAGTGACTTATCCAGTGCGCCTGTGCTTTCGCCCACTTTAATCATACGCACCACCAGCGGCGGGAACAAGCCTGCATTTTGAAAGCTCTCACTCATGCTATCGCCCGCGTTAATTTGTGCGTGTGCACGACTTAGAGCATCAGCCACTACTTGATTACCCACAATTTTTTCGCAAGTTTTAATGGCATCTAACACAGGAATACCTGTTTCATACATGAGCGCAAAATAGCGTGCAAACCGTGCCATGATAATTTTTTGCAGAATCTCCCCCGTAATCGGTAGCTTCAATTTAATATAATCAAATTTATAGCGTGCATCTGCATTTTGCCGAATGTAAGCTGCCAGGCCTGTAATAACAACGACTGGAAGGGTTAGAAAAAGCCACCAGTAATTTACAAAGGTGTTAGAAATAAAAATTAAAATGCGTGTATTCAAAGGCAACTCTTGGCCTAAGCTGTTTAAAAACTTCACCATCTCTGGCACCAAGTACACCATTAAAAATGTCACGGCGGCCATCACCACCACGAATACAAATAGTGGGTAGGCCAGCAACCGCTTGGTCTGGCCTAACAATTCATCTTGCCATTTCAAAGTGTTGCTCAAATTATCAAATACCGTCGATAACCGCCCTGTCTGCTCTCCAGCAGCCACTAAGTTTACAAACACTTCATCAAACACCTCAGGGTGCTCTGCCAAGGCTTGGCTGAGCATTTTTCCACCTTCTACTTCACCTGCCAGAGCGCCCAATACTTTTTGAAAGTATGGATTTTGCGTGCTTTCGCGCAAATCATTCAAGCCTTCTAACATGGGCACACCCGCGCTAGTAAGCTGCTCTAGTTGAAAGCAAAACATGACCAAGTCACGATTATTAACCTTTTTTTGTGTAAACGCATTTTTGGATTTTTCGGTCAATTTAAAGGTAATTAAATCTAACCCCATGCGTTCCAGACGTATTTCTAAATCTACCTCATTAAGCGCATCAACTTGGCCTTGCGCGTGGCGGCCAGCTTGGTCAATTGCCCTGTAGTTAAAGGTTGCCATAAATTTACGAAGTGACTAAAAATACGCTAATGTAAAATACGGGAAGTTAAGTCAATCACCCGCATTACTTCATCTATGCTGGTGTAACCTTCTAAGATCCTTCGTACACCATCATCCGCCAAAGTAGAAAACCCTTTTTCTAAGGCCATATTACGCAGTTCATCGAAATGTGCGCGGCGCGCAATCAGCGAATCCAAATCATTATCTATACGC
>JAKFEP010000034.1:0-12435 GCA_036675645.1 Methylotenera sp.
GTGACGATCAGGTCGCTACCAGTCACCAGCGCGCCTACCGTGGCGGTATAAGTGATGCTGCCGCCTTCGGTGATGTCGTTGCCAGCAGTGGCCGAGCTTAAAGTCACTGTGGTGGTGTCAGTGGTGTCGGTGATAGCAGTTGTAGCAATCGCAGGATTAATAGCAACAGCGATACCGCCGCCGCTCGTGCTATCAATGTGGTTGCTAATGCTGTAACCATCTATATACACATCTTCATCTGCGGCAATTGCGGTACTGGTACTGCCGCTGGTATTGCCAGCAAGAATGGTGATGATTTCACCATTATCCAGCGCCACTATGAGATCGATTGTTGGTGCTTGCGTGATGGTGGCGGTATACACAATGGTGCCGCCCGCTTCTGTCAAGGTCGGAGTGGCGCTTAAGCTAACCACAGGAATAGGTGAATTAACACCGCTGTTAACATTATCAGCTAGATTATTACCATCATCTAAAAGACGATCTGTAATAGGCTGCTCTTGAATGTTGACGTCATAATTAAAATCGTAATCAAAGCCAAATTGATTAAGAACATCGTTAATTCTTAACAAGGCAACAAAATCAAATCCATAGGATGTAGTTAAGCCATTATTGCCAGCAGCTGTCTCTTCTAGAACTTCATTAAGGTCTTTGCCACTTTCGATAGCTTTAATGATAGTTTCTATGGTGGCCATATCCACCCTGCCATCAAGACTATCAAAACCTAGTGCATTGGTAAGCTCTTCTGAAAAGGCAACTAATTGAGTTGCCCCAATATGCATATTGGGGCCAACAGGCATATCAAGTTCAACACTTGAGCTTTGCATGGTTTGTATCGTGTCGCCCGTCTGTATGGTATCGCCAAGCTGTAACTCACGCCTGGCACCGTTATCTGTAAGGAGATATACCGTACCTGTAAGTGCCACTACTTTACCAATTAATGCCATGATCGCGTCCTAAAAAAATTAACTTCTTTGTTTGATAGCTTTTTTCACAGTCACATTAAATACCCAATTTAGCTATAAATATATTGTACTGATGGCCAATAAAAATAATGCTTACTTTGCAATGCGAATACACACAAAAACTAACCTTGATTATCGAATGTTGTTTAATTAAAAGACTATAATGAATTAGCAAACTCAAGTAATCATTTTGATATTTTTTGCTTGATTTTTAAGTCACTCACAGCTGGAGTACGTGTTATTTCAGATTTCAAGCAACAATTCACTTTTTCAAAGAAAATCAACAACGCTATTTCATTTACGATACTGTTGATTTTCTTTACATGCATTTATGCTGAAAGTTACGATTTCAACAAGTTTAGTAGCTTGGCAAAACAAAGACATGGTGAAGAGGCTTATAAAAATACAATTGAACTTGAGCAGTTGATCGCCACTTTACAAACGGCTTCTGAGGCAGAAAAACTGCAACAAATTAATGATTTTTTTAACCAAAAAATAAATTTCGCTGAAGACATCGATGTTTGGGGTAAGTCTGATTACTGGGCAACTCCTTTAGAGTCTTTAGGCCGTCAGGCAGGCGACTGTGAGGACTATAGCATTGCCAAATATACCTTTCTGAAAATATTAGATGTGCCTAATGACAAACTAAGACTCACCTACGTTAGGGCAAAGGTAATCAATCAAGACAGAAACGTTGTATTGGCGCATATGGTACTTAGCTACTATGCAACTCCACAATCTGAGCCATTGATTTTAGATAGTTTGGTCCCTGAAATTATGCCATCATCTAAAAGAATTGATTTAACACCGATTTTTAGTTTTAACGACAAAAGCCTGTGGGTAGGCGCTAGCAATAAATCTAAAGGCAAATCAACCTCCCATCTTTCCAGATGGCGCGATGTGTTGGTGCGCATTCAATCAGATGGTATAAATTAATTGTAACGTAAGGATTAAATATGTCACTTATCAAACAACTTTGGCTAGCGATATTTTTTATCGTGATATTAACGGCTACGGGAAGCTTTATCTTAAGCATTTTGTCTAGTAAATATTACTTAGAAGAACAGTTACAAACTAAAAATATTGACAATGTCAGCTCACTTGCCCTTTCAATGTCTCACACAGACAAAGACCTTGTTACCCTGGATTTATTGTTGTCAGCACAATTTGATTCTGGTCACTATCGCTATATTGGTCTATTTGACCCAAATGGAGAATTGATTAGCGAACGTGTAGCTGTAAATAGCCAAACCAAAGCACCTAAGTGGTTTACTAAGCTCATTCCAATTAAAGTTCAGCCAGGTGTTGCAGATATCCAAGACGACTGGTCGCAATTTGGATCGTTAACTTTGGAAAGCGATATCAATTTTGCTTACGACAAGCTTTGGAATGCTACCTTATCAATTGCTGCATGGACATTTCTAATTGGCTTACTAGCATGCTACGCAGGCGAAATAATCTTGCGCAAAATTCTTAGCCCACTTGATGACGTAGTCAAACAAGCAAAAGCGATTGGGGAAGACAGGTTCATTACAATTGATGAACCTAAGACGTTAGAGTTTAAAGCCGTTGTGCGCGAAATGAACAATCTTTCAAATCGAATTAAACAGACAATTACCAAAGAATCTGCTCGCTTGGAAGAACTGCGTTACAAAATTAATTATGATGATGTCACAGGATTAATGAATCATGATTACTTTGTGAACACGATGGAGACCAATATTAATCATGATGAATACAATGAAGGTGCTTTAGTCATATTTAGACTTTCAAACCTTGCACAAATAGATGAGGCAATAGGTTATCCACAAGCAAATGCCTTGCTTAAACAAATCGGAAATACACTGGAAACTAATTGTAAAGTGGACTCGTCACTCATTTCTGGCAGATTAAGTGGGACTGAATTTGCAGTATTTTGTAAACAGGCTATAGATGAGTTTGCACTGGCCAACAGCCTTAAAGATGCGGTCACTAAGGCAGCTGAAATCAATAAAGCTGGACTGACGGCTCGCTTTTTGGTGGTAACAACAAAAACAGGAAAAGTAGAGAACCCGGACTCGTTGTTTAAAGTACTTGATCTCACCTTAAATATTTCCAGCTCGAGTGAGGAAAATTATCTTCGGGTGATTAATGCGAGCAATATAGTGGTGACAGAAAATGACTATCTAGTTGAGTGGAAAAGCTCACTGAGTGACGCATTGTCAAATAAAAGAATTAAGCTCGAACATTACCCCGTAATTACTTCTACAGGGACACTCATTCACAATGAAAGTCCGGTAAGACTTCAGCTTGAAGAGAATGGAAAATGGTATTGCGCAGGTGAATTTATTCATTGGGCTACACAGCTCAATTTAATCACCGTTGTCGATGAATTAGTGCTGGAAACCGCCGTTAAGTTACTAGGGCAAGGTGCTGAGCCCTTATGCTTGAATATATCTGCACACTCAATGTGTGACCCTAAATATGCTCAAAAGGCAGCAGCATTGGTCCTGAAACATTTGCAAAATCCAGGGCATCTAAGCTTCGAAATTCCAGAAGTGGCTGTATTCGAACATTTGAACGAATTCAAACAGTTTTCTAGTGTGTTAAAAGCATCAGGTTGTCATGTAGGGATTGAACATGTAGGTTTGCATATTTCTCGCTTGGGTGAACTCCATGATATCGGCTTAAGCTATATTAAATTTGACGCATCAATTGTTCGCAATATTGATACTCACGAAAACAATAAATCACTACTGCGCGGCTTATGTATGGTGGTACATTCAATTGGAGTGCTAGCGATTGCTGAAGGCGTTAATAGCAACGAGGAGATCAAGGCACTGAAAGAAATTGGTATTGACGGCCTAACGGGCCCTGGCATCAAACTTGAAAAAGCAACTTAACGTCTGTAATTCCTGTTCAACATTAGGGCTAACTGCAGCCTATCTTTAACTTTTAAGCACTCAAACGTGGCTGCAAGATGGGCCTTTACCGTCCGATCTGTTATTTTTAGAATCCGCGCTATCTCTTTGTTGCTTAATCCTTTTGCCGCTTCTATTGCCACATCCTTTTGCCGTTTTGTTAATTGAGCCAGTAAACTTTCCACCTGTTTTGGCTGATTACCTACTAGTTTTGCGGAAACTTCAATAAGACGCTTCAATAGCTCGCTACCAAGCCATAAACCACCATGACTTATAACCGTTTTGATTTCTCTTAAAACCTCAGGTGCAGAGTACGCATGGCAATATCCAACTGCCCCTAAACTTAAGGAATATAAAGCTTCTGCTTGAATTGGAACATTTGCGAGAACAATAATTTTCGAATTTTTGTAATTGTTTTGGATAAGCACAATCGCGTTAGTTAACCACTGCTGTCTATCTTCATTCATGTGCAACCAAAATAGAACAGCTTCTTCATTTTGCAATGCGTCTGGTTTCACTTCCGAAATTAATTTTGCTTTAGGGAAGGCTTCTACCCAACCAACTAAGCCCTCACTTAGAGATGAGATAAAAATATCTTGCATACTAATTTTTATCTTTCAAACTATCTCTCACTAAAGGCGTACGATTTGGCTTTAAGTACTGGTTTTAATAAATAGGAAAGTATGGTTTTTTTGCCTGTTAATATATCCACCTGTGCCACCATGCCCGGAATGATGGGCAAACCTTTGCCCAAGCTTGTTTGTAGTGTACGCACGCGCACTAAGTAATAGGCATTACCCTTATCGTCAACGATAGAATCTGCCGCAATACTTTCAACCATGGCGTCTAAGGTGCCATATATAGTGTAATCATAAGCAGTTAATTTCACGACTGCTGGCTGCCCAGGCCGCAAAAAAGCAATATCTTTAATTTGCACTTTAGTTTCTAACACTAAAACCTCATCGGTAGGTACGACTTCCATTACCTCTTTACCAGGCTGAATCACACCGCCGACCGTGTTAAAAAACAGGCGGCTGACTTTGCCATTTACCGGGGACGTTAATGTCGACTGCTTGACCTTGTCGCTTAACGCTACGCTGGTTTCAGTTAAGCTATTGAGTTTAGCTGAGACATCATTCAGCTCTGCGCGTATCCTGTTGCGAAAGTTTTGTTCTGCTTCTGTAATTTTGCGTTTAGCCTCAGAAATACTTACCTGAATACGGCTAATTTGCGCACGCGATTGATCAATTTCGCCGCGCGCGCGCGTAGCTTCTCGCTCTAACTTTAATATATCGATTTCAGAAACTGCCCCACTTGCTAGTAGCGGTTTATTAGCTGACAACTCTTTATTAGCAGATTCATAGGTTTTTTCTGCCAGTTCTTTTTTAAATTGAACTTCTATCAGCTCTTTTTCACGTTGCACCATTTGATCGTGGGCAATATTGACGATTGACTCAAGCTCCGCGCGACTATTGGTATAAAGTGCATACTCTTGCTCGTACACTTGTGGAGCCTCTGTCTTCACTTCTGCAGGTACATTGAATGCTGAGCCTTCGGCAAGTGCTTTCAACCGGGCCTCTTTGGCTAGAAGCGCTAAATATTGGCCTTTATTCTCGCGTAATGACGATATTGCACGGGTTTCGTCTATCTTAATCAAAGGCATGCCTACTTTAACTAAGTCACCTTCCCTTACCAAGATTTCCGTCACAATGCCGCCATCTAACGACTGAATGACTTGCAAATGCCGAGATGGAATCACCCTGCCTTCACCACGCGTAATTTCATCGACTTTTGCCAACCACGCCCATATGATTACTATCAACAGAATTACTAAAATTGCGTACAACAACAGCTTAGCTTTAAGGGGTGTTTGTTCCTTGATGGCTAGATCCGCTTCTTCATCCCAGTCTAAATCATCTCGACTTTCAGTGGGTACTGCGCGGTCAACTAAAAAATAAATGGGTTTTGTAATCCAAGATTGGCGTTTTACAAAGTTATTCAAAGTGCCAATTTTATTAAATAGTGATTCGCTCATAGTTGCTTTCGTTTATAAAGCCTTAGCAACTTTGCCTGTGCGCAAAGCTTCAATCACTTGATCTTTAGGGCCATCAGCCACGATTCTTCCTGTATCCACCACAATTATACGATTCACCAAATCAAACATGGTAGAGCGGTGCGTAATCAACACAACCGTTTTACCTTGTGACGAGACTGCCATACGTTTTTTTACATTTTCTTCACTTGAGTGGTCCATGGCACTGGTAGGCTCATCCAATAACAAAATATTGGGCTTAGCAATTAGCGCGCGCGCAATGCCTACACCTTGCCGCTGACCGCCAGAAAGTGTCTCACCGCGCTCACCCACAAGCAAATCGAACCCTTTAGGATTAGCGTTGATAAATTCGTCTATACCGCCCGCATGCGCCGCTTCGAGCACTGTGGCATCATCCGCATGTGGAAATGTCATCGTAATATTTTCGCGCATCGTGCCATAAAACAAATGCGTATCTTGCTGTACATAACCTATCGCACGGCGTAACTCTGCTGGATCGATTTGTCTGGCATCTATCCCATCTATCAGCACCGCACCTTCTGTCGGCTGATATAAACCAAGCATCAATTTATGGATAGTTGATTTACCAGAACCCATTCGCCCCAGCAACGCCACACGCTCTCCTGCTTTGATTTTAAAGCTAACTTTAGTCAGCGCATTTTCTTCAGTTCCCGGATATTTAAAGCTTACTTCTCTAAATTCAATATCGCCGTTAAAATTTGAGCGCGATAGAAAAGTTGAATCAAGCGGGCGCTCAACTGGCTTGTTCATCACATCGTCCAAGGATTGTAATGAAGTCGTTGCCGTGTGGTATTGCGTAAGTAAGCCTGCAGTTTGAGAGATAGGTGCTAACGCCCGCGACGACAGCATGGTGCAAGCTATTAGGCCGCCCATCGTTAAAAAGCCATTAATGACCAAATATACACCTAATAACACCAAGGCCACGCTGGTCACCTGTTGTATGGCAGTTGAACCATTATTAATCGATTGTGACAGCAACCGCAATTTACTGCCTACCTCGGTTAAAAAGCTGGCGCTGTGTTCCCACTTACGCTGCATGTTGCCCTCAATGCCAAGCGCCTTCACGGTTTCCAAGCCTACTAGACTTTCTATCAGCGTAGCATTTCGCAGGGCGCCTGCGCGATACATACTTTCAGAAAGCGCATGCATTTTAGTTTGCACGCTGAAAGCGTATATCAGCATTAAAATCGCGCCTAGGATGACGGGAATCACCATTGGCCAAGAAATCCACGCCATCACAAAAATGAAAATCAGGCCGAAAGGGATATCAATAATGGTAGTAACGGTGGCAGAGGTAATAAAATCGCGCACACTTTCAAAGGAGCGTAAATTGCTGGCAAAGGAGCCTACGGAGTTTGGCTTTTGCTCCATGCGTAAGCCCAGTACCTGTTGCATAATGCGGCTACTTAACTTGATATCGATGCGCGCACTAGCCCAGTCTAGAAAATAGCCACGCATGCTACGCAATATTAAATCACCCACAACAATAATGGTTACGCCTATCGCCATTACCCATAAGGTCTCTATCGAGCGGTTTGGTACCACCCGGTCATATACATTCATGGTAAAAAGTGGCATCGCCAGTGCGAATATATTGACCAGGAAAGCGGCCAACATTACATCACGATAGATATTTTTATTTTCTGCTAACGTGCCCCAAAACCAGTGTTTGAGGCGAACTTTGCCAACAGCTGGTGTACGTTTATCGAAAATATACTTTGGTTTTGTGGCAATAAAATAACCCGCATATTGTTTTGCCAGATCGCTTAAAGGTACGCTCACTTCAGCATCGCCAAATTCAGGATAAATCACATAAGCGGTGTTGGTCTTTTTGTCGATACGTGTCAGCTTACAAGCCTCATCGTTATTGAGCAGTAAAGTAACAGGCAATATTTCTGAACGAATCTGGTTAATTGGTTTTTTGTGTGTGGTAACTGCCAGATTGGCACGCTCTGCAGCACGCGCAAACAACGCTGGTGTCATCTTTCCATGGCGAAGCGGCAGGCCCGCAATGAGTGCGTCCCTTGTTGTGGTTGCCTGGTTTGCCCTGCAAGCAAGCATCAAACACCCTAACAGGGTGTCATACCCACCTGTTGGCGAATCAGCCAAGTCTTTTAAAGTGATTTCATCCGTGGACACTGTTTCAATCTATTATCGTTAGCTTTGAAGGGTAATGTATCAAATTTTTTAGCAATAGTACTATGGTACATAGTTACATGCACCAAAAATGTAAAAAAATTAATCACCAAGACTTGGAAAACAACAGTGCTCGAGAGGATGGAGGCGCGAGCCGGAGTCGAACCGGCCTAAACGGCTTTGCAGGCCGCGGCATAACCGCTTTGCTATCGCGCCATGTGTGTAAACTACGACAGGCGTAATTATACACAATGCTGAAACTAAAACGGCGAAAGCATGACTGCATTCGCCGTTAGTTTTTAATACTACGTTTTAAACTGGTGGTTTAAAACAAATGTGGAGCGGGAAACGAGGCTCGAACTCGCGACCTCAACCTTGGCAAGGTTGCGCTCTACCAGCTGAGCTATTCCCGCGTTAAGAAGCGAGCATTTTAGCGGTTTTCGCGATACTGTCAAGACCAAAATGAGGGCACTTCTACTTATTTATTTACTTTTATTTGTGGCCAGGCCAGCTTTATATAATAAGCCATTGATAGCAATGTTAAAAATGCGGCAATTTCAATTAGTCGGTGCCCCACCACCTGCGTTGGAAATGTGCCCCAACTACCCAAGATACCTAGATTGCCCAAATAAATATTATCCCAATACAATAAAAACAGAATGGCCAGCATCTGTACAGCGGTTTTGACTTTTCCGATCATTGCCACAGCAACACTACTGCCTTGACCTTCGTTCGCCATCCATTCACGAAGCGCACTTACGGCGATTTCCCGCCCGATAATAATCAAACAAACGATAGCGCCTACACGTCCGAACTCAACCAACACGATTAAAGCTGCCGTCACCATTAACTTATCTGCTACCGGGTCTAAAAAAGCACCAAACGCTGAAGTTTGATGCCAGCGTCTTGCCAGATATCCATCCAGCCAATCCGTAAATGCCGCAATTGCAAATATAGCCGTTATAAAAACGTTCACCGAGTGCGAGGGCATGGCGCCAAGCGTACGCAAATTTTCTGGCCAGTAAAACGCGCCCACAAAGATAGGGATCAACAAAATACGCAGCCATGTGAGCATGGTTGGGATATTCAACTTCATTTAATACAGGCCTCCACTAATGAAACTCCCCATAGATTTTTTCAGCCAAATCTTTACCTATACCTTCAACTTGGGCAATTTCATCCATACTAGCATTTTTTATAGCATCCAATCCACCAAAGCGCGTCAATAGTGCTTTGCGGCGCTTGGCACCCACGCCCGCGATGTCTTCAAGACTTGAGGTGATGCGTGCTTTGGCACGTTTTGCACGATGCCCTGTAATCGCAAAACGATGTGCTTCATCTCGAATTTGTTGCAGTAAATGCAAGCCTATATTATCGGTAGGTAGATTTACCATTTCGCCTGTGTCACTAAAAATCATTGTCTCCAAGCCCGGCTTGCGGTCTTCACCTTTGGCGATACCAATAAGCAAAATATCATCCAGCCCGACTTCTTGCATCACCTCAATCGCCACACCAAGCTGGCCCTTGCCGCCATCGATAAATACTAGGTCAGGCCTTTTGCCTTCACCCGCGGCAACCTTTTTATAGCGCCTCGTCAACACATCACGCATGGCTGCATAATCATCGCCAGGGGTAATACCAGTGATGTTATAACGCCTGTATTCACTATTTTGCAAATCGCCTTTGTCAAACACGACGCAACTGGCAACTGTCGCCTCACCCATGGTATGGCTAATATCAAAGCATTCCATCCGTTCAATATTATCAGACAAACGCAAGGCTTCACGCAATGCCAGCAGCCGTGCTGCCTGGTTGCTGGATGTTTGCTGCTGCTGCTTTAACGCTAATTCGGCATTGGTTTGCGCCATTTTTAGCCAAACTCTTTTGTCTCCAATGGCATTGGTTTGAATGCGCACCTTTCGCCCAATCAATTCGCCCAGAGCTTGCTCAAGTGGTTTGGCATCAATCTCAACTCCGCATACGATTAAAGGCGGCGTATTCTGCGCCACATAATGTTGTGAGATAAACGCTTCAACCGTTTCTGCCAGTTCTGCATCTTGACTGTTCTTGGGGAAATAACTCTTATCACCCAAATGCCGCCCGCCGCGTATCATCACCAAGTTAATGCAATAGCTACCTTTATTGCTTGCCAAGGCAATCACATCAGCGTCATTCACACTAAAATCACTGACGAATTGCTTGGCCTGCACTTGTCGCAGCGCTTGTATACGGTCGCGAAACACTACCGCTGACTCGTATTCTTGATTCGCCGCTGCAGTATTCATCTTATCGCCAAGCGCATTCATAACCTCGTTGGTTTTACCTTCTAAAAACATTGCGGCGTGATGTACGTCATGCGCATAATCTTCAGGCGAGATATAACCCACACAAGGCGCAGTACAGCGTGCAATTTGATACTGCAAACAGGGTCGGCTGCGATTTGCAAACACCGTGTTTTCACACGTGCGCAACTTAAACACCTTTTGCATCAATTGGATACTCTCTCGCACCGCGACCGAGTTGGGGAATGGACCAAAATAAAGATTTTGCTTTTTTTGCGCCCCTCGGTGAAATGCCAAGCGCGGAAACTTATCACCTGTGAGTGCAATGTAAGGATACGATTTATCGTCTCGAAACAATACGTTATAACGCGGCATGATGCTTTTGATCAGATTATTCTCAAGCAACAAGGCCTCAGCCTCACTGCGTGTGACGGTTGTCTCAATCTTGGTAATTTGCGACACCATCATCTTGGTGCGCGGACTTATTAAGTTCTTATTAAAGTAGCTTGAAACGCGCTTTTTGATATCTTTAGCTTTACCCACATAAATCACCACCTCTTCCACATTCATCATGCGGTACACACCTGGCAAATTAGGTAGATTTTTTAAAATGGACTTCGGGTCAAACATTGGGATATTTTAGCACTAGATGTTAACGACATAGCTTCCAACGAGCACACAAACGAGGGACGAAGGGTGCAGTTTCTGCTGAATTAATTGGTACTACAAATTAATTGAATGGTCTTAAACCATTCTTTAGCAATTTTTTTTTGCCCCGTAAGTGATGGGTGAATACCATCAAACGTATCTTGCGAGTTCCAGTCATGGTGCATTGGAACAAGAATTATTCTAGATTCTTTTGAATCATCAAGCCATCTCACTAAATTTAAGTGCCATCTTATATATTGATAGCTAAATGAATTTAAGTTTAACGTGCTAATTAATATCGTGATTTTCGAGTTTTTTTCTCTCAACGCTTCTATTATTGCTTTCATTGGTAAAACCAGTGAGCTGAATAAATTGATTTTATTTTGATCATTATTACCCAATAAAATTAATGCAATGTCTGGTGAATTTATGTCTTTATTAGCTAAATCTTTCTTAAGTGCCTGTGCCACATACAAGGTCGTTTTACCATAGAAACCCTCATGGTCATTATCAAAGCCAGCTGGCCATTTGAAATTTTTACCAGGAAAACCATGCTGTTTGCCTAAGAAGTCTACTTTATATCCGGCATTTTTGAGCAATTTCGAAAGTTCCAGCCTATAACTATACTCGTCTGGTTTTATACCTCCTTGTGTAACGCTGTCACCTACTGGCATAATCTTTAATTCTTTATTACTACAATCAGAAAAAGCGTTACTACTAAAAAATATAAACGTAAAGATTAACAGTCCTTTAAAAGCAACCAATTTAATATAATCAGACACTTAATTCAGACTGTAATATTAGAAATATCACTCATAGCGTCTTCTAGTAGCGATAGTTTGCATCACCAAACTTCACTATTTGCAGTGTCTATTAACCCAACAAACTGCCCCCTATCGCCCAATCTTCCATTTTGACTTCTTCAAAGACGATATAAGTATAACTAGGTGGTTTATGCGCGTGCCTTTGCAAGGTTTCGGTGATTTCTTTAGCGATCTCTTTCTTCTGTTCTTTACTGATGCTTCCGGCGAGTTTTACATTGACATAGGGCATTTGATTTCTCCTTTAAAATTAAGTAATTAAGAATGAAGTCATTCGATAATTGTAAGCCCATCACTTTATTTTGCAAGCCGGTTTAATTGATCGTTTTACCTAATCTTTTTACTTGAATAGCCCAACGGTATCCTCACCTTTTGGCAGGCGTTTTACCCCATTTCTATTCGTGCAAAAAGGCGCGCCAAATATCTTTGATTAGCTTTAATGTCACATATAAAATAAGCAGCGAAATAAAAATCGATAGCAGTGGATCTATTAATAGCCAGCCCGTAAAGTAAATCACCCCGCCAGCAACTAACGCTGCCACCGAACCCAGCAAGTCGCTTATCACATGGATATATGCGGCGCGCCTATTGTGATCATAGGCATGGTCGTGC